>JAGABD010000087.1 GCA_017614795.1 Bacteroidales bacterium | reverse complement strand
GGGGCGGCTGGCGGCTAATTCGCTGTTATTCAGCGAATTAAGCTATTCCTTCTACCCCAAAAACCGGGCAGAAGGAATAGCTTAAAAGATTATCAATCAATCGTTTAGCCGCCAGCCAGCGGGCTGCGCAGAATACCGCCACGCATCAGCAGGGGTAGGGACGCCGGGGTGACCGCTGCCGGCTTCGCTAGCGGGGCGGGAGAGAAAAGCGAACGGGCGCTGGTAGGGCTGCCGGGGGTGAACTAGTGCCAGCGAACAACGCGAAATACCGCCAGCGGCCACCTAGCGGCGCGGATGGCGGCTGAGGACTTCGGCCTGCCAGGTGCGGGCGTCGATGTGGGTGTAGAGTTCGGTGGTGAGAATGCTCTCGTGGCCGAGCATCTCCTGCACGACGCGAAGGTCGGCGCCGTTTTCGATGAGATGCGTCGCGAACGAATGCCGCAGGGTGTGCGGAGATATCTGCTTGCGGATGCCGGCCAGCATCGCCTGCGTCTTGATCATATTGAAGACGGAAACTCGGCTTAGGGGCTTGCCGAAGCGGTTCAGGAAGACGAATTCGTCGCTGGCGCCCTTGTCGAGAAACGGCCCTCGTTCTGCCATCCATCGGCGGTACCATTCCACGGCCGGGCCGCTCATCGGCACCAGCCTCTCCTTGTTGCCCTTGCCCGTCACCCGGATGAAAGCGTCTTCGTCGTAGACGCCGGAAACCGGCAGGCTGCACAGTTCGCTCACTCGCAGGCCGCTGCCGTAAAGGATTTCGAGGATAGCCCGGTCGCGCACGCCCTTCAGCGCCGAAGTGTCCACGCTTGAAATCAGCGCGTCGACCTCTTCAACCGAAAGCACCGCGGGAAGATATCTGCCCAGCTTAGGGGCGTCCAGGCGGTCGCAGGGATTGTCCTTGCGCGTGCCCTCCAGCACCAGCCAGTCGTAGAACGAACGCAGGGAGCTCAACAGCCTCGCCTGGCTCCGTTTGGAAACGCTTTCGGCACGCTCGGAAATGAATTTGGAAAGGGCCTCGGAATCGGCCTTCGGAGCGCCGTCGCCAAGAGCGTCGAACAGCCCCTGGACATCGCGGGTGTACGCCGCGACGGTGTTCGGGGAGAGTTTTCGCTCCATCCGCAGATAGTAGCTGAAGGCCTTGAGCATACGCAAATTTACAAATAAAAACATTATCTTTGCGTGATGCGCTTATTTGTACGGACAGTCCTGGCAATTGCAGCGGCGGCGGTGCTTACCGTCTCCTGCCAGACCAATGTCTACTACCAGAACGAACTGGACCGTTTCGACGCATTCACTTCGCCATCGTCCGTCATACTGGTCTACGGAATCGGGCACAACAACCTGAGCAGCTACATCGCGGGCAACGTCACCACGCTGTGCAAGAATCCCCTCCCCCAGAGAGGCTCCGACAAGGTCCTGCTGGCGTTCACCAGCCTCAGCAGCAAGGGCGACATAACCTGGCCCGAGAACGACAAGTCCTACCTCGTGAGGATCTCCACCAGCGCGTCCAAGGTCTACCGCGACACCCTTCTCACCATCGAAGGAGGACGCAAGGCTACAGACCCCGACGTAGTCAAGGAGGTGCTGGGGTATGCGCGCAGACGCTTCAAGGCCGACCGCTACGGGCTCATTCTTTCCTCGCACGGCTCGGGATGGCTTCCCGCAGGATACATCCAGCCTGTGACCACCACCAGCTGGATGGATTTCACCGAACTGTCTTCGGGCTATCGCACCACTCCCCCGGCCGAGCGCTACCGAATGCGCGCGCCTCTCTCCGGACCGCTGACGAAGTCTTTCGGAATGGACTGCTTCGGCAAGATGGAAGAACACGGCTCGACGGCTTACGAACTTTCGATAGAGACTCTCGCTTCCGCAATCGAGGACCGCTGGGACTTCATTCTCTTCGACGCCTGCTTCATGGGCTGCGTGGAGGTAGCCTACGAGCTCAAGGACTGCACCGACAAGCTCTGCCTTTCCGCCGCCGAGGTGCTGGCGACGGGGTTCAACTACGCCAAGCTCACCCGACTGCTGTTCAATTCCGATGCATCGGCCGAGGCCTTCTGCAAGGCATATTTCGATTATTACAACACCCGTACGGGGGATCATCGCACTGCCACCGTGGCGACAGTCAAAACCTCCGAGATTGAGGGGCTTGCGACCGTCTGCAAGGAACTTATCACGAAGTATTCTGCCGCCGTTGCCGCCGTGGACACCAACGCAGTGCAGGTTTACAGCCGCGGAGGCAAGAAATGGTTCTGCGACCTGCAGGACATCTTCACGCAGAGCGGCATCTCGCAGGCCGATTCGCTCAAGCTCCAGGCAGCCCTCGACCGCTGCATCAGCTACAAGGCCGCCACGCCCTACATAATCGCGGATCTTCGCGTCGACACCTTCTGCGGCATATCGATGTATCTGCCCGCCGTCGGCAACGACGTTTTGAACACCGCTTATAAGCGGACCGCGTGGAACAAGGCGGTAAATTTGGTGGGAGAATAAATTTTTTCTATATTTGCGCCCGCATTTTAAAACCCTCAAGGGCTTTGGTGCAATGGGATTCGGACCCGCTCCGAATTGAGTAACACATTTTAGTATTTAAAAAATGCAGCATTTCGAACTTAAAGGCCAAATCCGCAAGGTTGGCAACAAGGCCGTCATCAAGGCCTTCCGTAAAGAGG
>JAGABD010000086.1 GCA_017614795.1 Bacteroidales bacterium | reverse complement strand
GGCGAACCTTTGGAAACGGTAGATGTTGAAGTGCTTCGCGACGGCAAGGCCTACCGAAGCTTCAAAGGCATCAAGCTGAACGGCTTCACTACCCTGCCCAAAGAGGCGGTAACTATTATGGCCGGTAACGACAACAAGCATAGCCTGAGCATGAGGATATGCTGCGGCGATCGGACGTCCAAAGAGATTTATCCAGCCACCTACCGCAGCCCTGACATCTCCGACCGGCCTGACGAAATGCACTGCAGCATACTCACCGACCGTAGCGCCTTCCAGCCCGAAGAAACCGTGCACTTCAAAGCCATAGTCTGGCAGGGACGCTACTCCGTGAAGGCGTCTTCCGGACTCAAAATCAAAGCGATACTGAAAGACGTGCAGGGCCGCGCCATCGAAGAACTCGCCCTCACCACCAGCGGGAACGGCAGCGTGGCCGGAGAGTTCATGCTCCCCCGCCGCGAGCGTCTGGGCAACTACTGCCTCGAAATCCGCAGCAGCGATAAACTGCTCAGCAGCAAATATATACTGGTCGACGACTTCGTGCTGCCCACCTTCGACCTCGTGTTCGACCGTACGCCCGAATTCCGTTTCCCGCTTGCGAACGTGGAGATCAAGGGCACCGTGAAGGCCTATTCCGGTCATTCGCTCGCGGGCGCCGACATCTCCTGGAAGGTGGAGCACAACGGAGAGGACTGGGCGTCCGGAAAACTCGAACCGACCAAAGACCGCTTCGCCCTTTCCTTCCCCACCGACAGCACCGACGCAGGCAGCTGGGGCTCGTCTTACGCCCTCACAATCAAAGTGATAGATGCCACTGGCGAAACCATGGAATTCCAGAAATGGATTCACGTGGCCGGACGCCAGGAACCGCTTCGTCCGCCCAAGGAGTTCTTCTTTGAGGATTTGGAAGACGCCTTCGGCACGCGGATAGTGGCCGGCAGCGCACGTACCTGGGCGGTCGCGGAGCTGTACGGAACCGGCAACGTGCTGCTGGACCGCCAGCTGCTGGAGTTCGAGCCCGCCTCCTCGTCTTCGAGCTCCCCCGCCGGCGTCGCCCCTGCCGAAACCACCCTTCGCTACGACTGGCCCGACAGCTGGCCGGAAGGGCTTTCGCTCCTCATCCTGTATTTCCAGGAGGGCAAGGCTCATCAGCATACCCTAACCCGTAGCCGCGAGAACCACACCCTCGACCTGCCGCTCAGCTTCGAGCGTTTCCTCGACACCACCTCTCCCGGCGCGGAGTATACATTTAACATCAAGACTATGGCCGGCGCCGAAGTGGCAGTTGCCGTGTTCGACAAGAGCACCGAACGATTCATGGGCAACTCATGGAGCTCCTTCGCGGGGCAGAACAGGCCAAGGCCCAGCGTGTATTTCAACGGCATCTGCGGACAGGATTCCGGTTCCTCGCGTTACATGCCCTTCTACAGTCTTGGCGGAAACGTGCGCCTCATGACCAAGTCCGCCTCTGTGAACATGATGGCAATGGACGCGGCGGCGCCCGAAGCGATGGTGGAAGAAGAGGCTGCCGTGAGTGACGTGGCCGCCGGAGCCTCAACTGCCGAAGAGATCGCTTCCGACATCGTGATCCGCGAAGACTTCGCCACCACGCTCGCATGGGAACCGTTCCTGAAGAGCGACAAGGCCGGAAACGTGAGCTTCGGCTTCACCAATTCCGACAAGCTTTCCACTTATTACGTACAGGTGTTCGCGCACGACGCCGCAATGCGCAACGCGACCCTCCGCCGCGAAATGGTGGTCACCATTCCCGTGAAAATCAGTCTGGTGGAGCCCCGTTTCCTCTACGAAGGCGATGTTTGGAACGTGCGTATCGGCCTTTCCAGCAGCCTTATCGGCGATGTGGACGGAACTCTCAGGATAGGCCTTCTCGACGGAGCCGACCGTCACTGCGCCAAGGTACTGAGTTCTTCTGAGCGCAAGATTAGCGTTCCGGGAGGCTCCTCTTGCAACTTCGACCTTGAATTCCAGGTGCCGGCAGGGCTCAAAGACCTGGGCGTTCTGGTGAGCTTCACCCCCGACCGCATTGCCACCGCGGCCGACGGCGTGTTCGTAAGCGTACCGGTTCATCCCGCGATGCAAACCCTCACCGAGGCTCATTCGGCAGTGCTGCTGCCCGGAGCCGACAAGGCCGCGCTGGAAGCGCAGCTGCGCAGTCTCTTCGAAAACGTGGACGGCTCACTGCCGATCCTGGAAGAAAGGGACATCCGACAGATGCTGCTCGATGCCATTCCGGAAGAACTGGAAGCGCCGTGCGACAACGCCATCTCTCTGGCCCGTGCACTCTACGCCTATTCGCTGATGTCCGGTATCCCCGCAGCGGACTCCCCGGCATTCGACCGCAGCGGCGCAATAACAAAACTCCTCGCCTGCCGTTGCGACGACGGAGGCTTTGCCTGGTTCGCCGGCATGCCTTCTTCACCCATCGTCACGGCCGTAGTGCTGCGTCTGCTGCACGGACAGGACCTTATTGACGAAGCCACGGCAGTGCAGTACCTGGACAAGGAATACTTCCGCAGCGGCAAGTCCTACTGGTGGCGCTGCCTCTCGATGGAGCAGTACCTGCACACCCGTAGCTTCTTCCCGGAGGTGGCCTTCAAAGAAAAGACCAGTTCCAACTTCCGCAAGGCTGCCAAGGCATATCTGATTCCAAAAAAGGCCCGCGGGCTGAACGGCTACATAGCAGCCAAGGCGCGAAGGGTGCAGACTCTGGACAACCTGCTGTCGCTCGAAGGCGGCATTCAGCTGGCGTCGAAACTTGGCATCAAGCTCGGCACGGAAAAGAAGCTCCGCAAATCTCTTGTGGCCGACGTGGCATCGCTCGTGGAATACGCACAGCCGCACCGTCACGGCGGCATCTACTATCCCAATGCCGTGATGCCGTGGCGCGGACTGCTCGAAACCGAACTCGACGCCCACTGCGCCCTCATTGCCATAATGGACAAGTTCGG
>JAGABD010000085.1 GCA_017614795.1 Bacteroidales bacterium | reverse complement strand
TTTGTCGCAACGATAGTTGCCGCACTGACATTCGGGCTCGCAGATGCCCAGTCCCGCAGCGGTAGCGCTTCCCGCAGCGGCAGCGGTTCCCGAAGCACTACATCACAGTCGTCATCGAAATCGTCAAGCGCATCATCCAGCCGCAGCGGCTCTTCTTCGAGCCGCAGCAGCGCGTCGGTGAGCTCATCTTCAAGCAGAAGCTCTTCGGCCAGCCGCAGCAGTTCGTCTTCGAGCAAGAGCAGCTCTTCGGTGAGCAGTTCGTCATCGAGCCGTCGCAGCAGCTCTTCGGCAAGCCGCAGCAGTTCGTCTTCCTCCAAGCCGGCGTCTTCGTCCTATACTTCCGGACAGAGCCGCGCCAAGGGAGGCACCGTAAGCAGCTCTTCGGCCCAGAGGTCTTCCGCGGCAAGCCGCAGCTCTTCCAGCAGCAAGGCTTCTTCTTCCAGGAGTTCGGGCTCTTCCGCTTCGTCGAGCAAGGCCGAGCATTCCAAGTCCGGCGACAAGCCTGCCGACAAACCTGCCGACAAGCCTTCTGCTTCCAACGGCGGCAACCGCTCCGGTTCAGTGCCTTCGCGCACCGGCCACGGCAGCAACCACAATTACAACGCGGGCCACAGCTACAGCCGTCAGACCGACAGCCCCCGCGGACAGGTCCGCTTCGACCATCATGGCAAGAGGGTGCATCCCCACAACAGGAGCATCATCCCTCACGACCGTCCGGGCAGCTTCTACGGAAGGAACCATCACTATTATGGCTATCGCGTAAGTTCGCTTCCCCGCTATGAGCGCAGGCGCTACTGGGGCAGGGACTTCTACTACTACAACAATATCTGGTACCGTCACCGTCTCGGCTACTACTATGTCTGCCGTCCTCCTTACGGAGTGATGTTCGACATAGCGCTGTACAACCTCGAACTCGACGTGCTGAACTTCGCCTGGTACACCCGTTCGTATCACGCATACAATGTGGTGAACCGCAACTACAGCACGATCAACGAGCAGAACCGCATCATAGCCCAGAACAACGCTACCATAGCCCAGCAGAATGCGGCGATAGCGCAGAACAACGCCACCCTCGCTGCCCAGCAGGCCCAGGCCGCATCGGAGCAGCTCGCACAGGAGCAGCAGTATGCGCAGAAAGCTGAGGAGTCCTACATGCTCGCCGCGAAGCTCGGCCTAGTCCAGAGCTATGCCGATGAAGGAGTCGAGTATTACTACGACGACGGAGTGTTCTTCACCGTCGACGGCGCGAAGCAGTACCGCACCATCGTTCCTCCTGCAGGAGCCCTCATCAAGGCGTTGCCTGACGACTATGAGCTGGTAACCCTTGCAGACGGACAGCAGTACTACCGCGTGGACGACACCATCTTCCGCATGGTGGTGAGTGACGGAGTTCCTTACTTCGAGGTGATCGGACAGGTGCAGAAAGACACCGTAGTGATCAAATAAGCGCGAATGCGCGATTCAGGGCGGCAGGATCGCCCGAAGATATGAGTTCGGTTTCGGGACTGGCGCTGCCGGTCCCGATTCCTTTTTCCTGCAGCACCGATGCGAGACGCCTTGCCACCGCTGGGGCGGGGTCTATGAAGATGACGTCGGGCTTGCCGAGGCGCGCGGCGACCTTTTCGAAGGTGGGAAGCAGGAAAGGATAGTGGGTGCAGCCAAGGACGATGCGGTCGGCTCCCGCGTCGAGCAGGGGTTTGAGCGAGGCCTCCACCACCTTTTCGGCCTGCGGACCGTCCAGGATGCCGGCTTCCACCAGTTCCACGAACCCCTTGCCGATGTGTTCGATGACCTTCACGTCTTCGGGAAGGCGGTCTTTCGCGAGCAGGTATTTGTCGCCTTTCAGCGTTCCGGCGGTGGCGAGTACGCCGACGACGCCGCTGCGCGTGTCGAGAGCCGCCGGCTTGATGGCGGGCTCCATCCCCACGAAGGGGATGGCGTACTCGCCGCGAAGCGTGGCTATGGCTGCGGAAGTGGCTGTGTTGCAGGCAAGTACCATCGCGTCGACGCCCTTCCCGAGGAAGAAATCGGTGATGCTGCGAAGGCGCTCGGTTATGAATTCGGGACTCTTTTCCCCGTAGGGGCAGTTGGCGTTGTCGGAGTAGTAGATGTAATGCTCCTGCGGCAGAATCTTGCGAATCTCGCGGAAAACGCTCAATCCTCCGACGCCCGAATCCATTATGCCGATGGTTGCCATAATCTGCGTAAAGATAGCAATAAAGATAAAATAATGTATCTTTGCCTTATTGTTATGGCGGAAGTAAGCGCGGTAATAGTGAATATGAACAGGCCGGATCTTCTGGATACTTGCCTGATTGGCCTGTATAACAACAAATGCAGTCTCGACGTGTTTGTGGTGGCGTATATGTACAGCGCCGAAAACCTCGCCGCGCTAAAGAAGAAATATCCTGACGTAAAGATTGTGGAGAGCAGCGAACTGCGCGGCTTTTCCGAGAACAACAACCTGGCGTTGAGGCTTGTCGAGAGCCCCTTCGTGTTCGTGGTTAACGACGATACGCTGCAGCCGATGCCCGTCGTGGATATGCTCCTCCAGGATTTGAAGGAGCTTCCGGAAGACGTGGCCGCGGTGTCGCCCAAGATAGTTTTTCCCGACGACTCCGTGCAAACCTGCGGCCGGGCCCCCTGGACGGCCTGCCGCTGGATGAAGCATTATCTGCACATCAGCGACGAGCTCAAACCCGGGCGCTGGACTATGCAGGATGGCCTCTTCCAAACCTATACCCTAAACGGAGCGTGCTTCCTCGCAAGGACCTCCGCTTTCAAGGAGGCGGGCTGGTTCGACGAGACCTACACTTTCACCCCCGAAGATATCGCCCTTGGGCACAAATTCAACGAGATGGGGCTGAAGGTTTATGCCGACTCATGGGTGGAGATAGTGCATCTCGCCAACGCTACGGCATCTACGATGGAGGCTGCCATCAAGCCCACGCGCATCCGCGGCTCGCTCATCTTCTTCTCCCGCGGCTCGAAGCTGCGCTACTTCTTCCTCGGGCTTTACGCCTGCGCGATAGAGAGCGCTCGCTGGCTCAAATACACGCTTCTCGGGTGCCGCTGCGAACGCGACCGAATAATGAAGGCGACGGCCCGCAACGTGCTGCGTTCTGTGTTTTCCGGCAAGAGCACCAAGGAGATATTCGTGCAGTATTACAATGAATTGAAGAAGGGATGAAGATACTCGTCATAGTCGTGACCTACAACGGGATGCAGTGGCTCGAAAAGTGCCTCGGCAGCGTCGCGGCGTCCAAGGTGCCGGCTGATCTTTTCGTTGTGGACAATGCCTCCGCCGACGGAAGCGCTGACTATGTGCAGAAGCATTTTTCCAAGGCGGTGCTGGTGCGCAATGCCTCGAATCTTGGCTTCGCCGAAGGCAACAATATCGGCCTCAGATATGCTTTAGAAAAGGGTTACGACTATGTCTATCTGCTCAACCAGGATGCCTGGCTCGAGCCGGATACTCTCGGAGAACTGGCGAAGATTTCGAAGGCCCATCCTTCGTTCGGCATCCTCAGTCCCGTGCAGACGCAGGCGGACGGAAAGGTGAATCCCATTTTCCGGCGCGATGTGGTCGCCCGTGCAAAGGCGACCGGGAAGGACGGTCTGTTCGAAGCTCCCTTTATGATGGCTGCGCATTGGTTCCTGACGGCTGAGTGCCTGCGCAGGGTTGGCCTCTTCGCGGACATCTTCCCCATCTACGGCAACGACGACAATTACTGCCACAGGGTGCTCTGTCACGGCTTCAAGATAGGCTATGTGGAGAATCTGGCGGTGGTGCACGACAAGCAGTACGGGCCGCAGGACAAGGATTGCAAGCTCTATCGCAACTACTATATCTCCGCCCTTGTGGCGCTCTGCGACATCCGCAAACCCCTGTGGCGGCAGTGGCTCCACGTGTTCGCCCTGACGCTGGTGAAGACGCTCAAGTTCTTCTCCTTCAAGCCCTGGGGTTATCTTTGGAAGATGCTGACGGCCGACAAGGCGTCGGTGAAGAGACTCAGGGAGGAGTCGTCGAAATAATATGGCTGGAATCGCTTATAAACTTCGCTGCCTTTTCGGCGTGACGCTGCCCTGCATAGCCCAGCGGGCGTTCTATCTGGCGAAACTGCACCGGTGGCCTCGTCTGAAGCATCCGCGTGATATCAACGAGAAGATACAGTGGCTCAAGATCCACGGCGACAACCGCGCAATAGCCCCGCTGGCCGACAAGTTCGCGGTGCGCGAGTTCGTGAAGTCGCGCGGGCTGGAGGATATCCTGGTGCCGCTTCTCGGCAAGTTCGACGGCGTCGAGGAGTTCCGCGCCGGCTGGGATGGGCTGAAGACTCCTTTTATTATTAAGGCGAACAACAGTTCCCAGACGCTCATCGTCGTAAAGGACAAGGCGCAGGCCGACCTCGATGCAATCTGCAAGACTCTCCGCGGCTGGATGAAGGACAGGATTTTCTGGGGCTACTATATGGAGCCGCACTACAAGTACATCGAGCCCTGCATCATAGTGGAGAAGTTCCTCGAGCAGGAGGGGAGCGCCGCCGGAATGTCGTCTTCGCTCATCGACTACAAGATTTGGGCGTTCGACGGCCACGCCGAGAGCGTATGGGCCTGCACCAACCGCGATTCGCACGGGTTGGACGCCTATCTCTACGACTTCGACTGGCATCTGCATCCCGAGCACCAGCATTTCGATTCGCATTTCCGCCGCGGCGCCGGAGAATTACCGCGTCCCGAGGGCCTGGAGCGTATGCGCGAATGCGCCGAAATTCTCTCCAAAGGCTTCCCCCAGGTCCGCGTGGACCTGTATTGCGTCGGAAAGAAGGTTTATTTCGGAGAGATGACCTTCACCTCCAGCGGAGGCTGCATGCCGTTCTATACCCGCGATTATTTGCTCGAACTGGGTTCGCTCTGCAAACTGTAGGCGGGGTGGACCAGATGCTTGTACCAGGCCCAGGCGGCAATCAGAGGGTTGTCCGCACGCCAGGCCTTGAGGCATTTGGCTTTGGTTTCGGGGGCGAAGTTTTCCTTGTATTTCACTATTGCGGCGTTGGCGGCGCGGATATTAAGCATCTGCATTCCTGAAACGACGCCGTGCTTTTTTAGAAGCCAGAACATCTCGGCTTCCTCGATTATGCCCGTTCCCGAAAGGCGAAGCGTCGAGGTGGTGTTGCTGCCGTGCTGCCTGAAGAAATTCAGCGCCTTGTCTTTGTAAACTACATCTCCCTGCATTGCGATTCCTATCCAGAACAGCCAGTCGCCCACGCCCTTGAACTGTTTGAAGGAATCTTTGATATAGGCCGGGAGGTTGAGGTATGCGTCTTTCCTGAACAGCGCGCCGCTGGCGTTCACCACGGTATTGCGCTCGAGCATCAGCCTGCGCACGAACTCCTGTCCTCCGAGGCTTAAATCGTGCCCGAGGGCCTTGTGGAAGGGGTGGATGCCCGTGGGCTTGCCATCGGAAGCGGTAAGCATCGCGGCGCAGAAGGCAAGCGTGGATGAAGGCTTGGCGTCGAAGGCGGAAACCAGTGTTTCCAGCAGCTCGGGACTCGCGGCATCGTCGCTTTCGGCTATCCAGATGAGTTCGCCACCAGCAAGCTGTATGCCCTTTTCCCACTGTTTGAACGACGAACCGCTGTTCTTTTCGTTGAAAACGATTTGGCTCACTTCGGGCCTGTCGCGGTATTTCTCCAGCACGGCACGACTTTCATCTGTGGAAAGGTCGTCCAGAAGAATCAGTTCGAAGTCCCTGTATGTCTGCGCAAGCACGCTGCCAATCCTTTCGTCGAGGAACCGCGCGTGGTTGTAATTGGGAACTATGACACTGACTCTGGGCATATACAATTATTGCTGAGTGACTTTCGAGGGATCTTCGATGGTTACGCCGTCGCAGGTTCCATCCAAGCCCGCTCCAATGCTGTTGGGGGCGTTATCTCCTTTTTGGGCGACCACGCTCTTGACTCCGGACGTTATGGTTATTGGTCCACAATTACCAAAACGTCCTCCGCCAATTCCGGCAGACGTATAACTGCCAAAGGCATTGATTGTGCCGCCTTTGATTGTAATAGAGCCGCAGTTGGCCTTACTGGCTCCTCCAATCCCGGCTCCGCCACCAAACATGTCTTTGTATCCATATGCATTTATACTCCCGCCTTCTATTACTATGTTGCCACATGACGCTTCAAGACCGGCACCAATGCCGGCTGAGCACCTTCCATACACTTCGAGAAAACCGTCACCTTTGATCTTAAGAGTCTTATTCTCAGGTATAAAAATGCCAGGGTAATCGAGGTGGAAAGGCTCTATATAACTATTGCCCTGCAGAATTAAAGTGGCATCCCCTTCACAAGTGATGGCAGCCCAGGGTGTGATACTCCAATTGACTCCGACGATGTACAGGTCTTTCAATGTGACTGATGCTCCGTGGGCAATGCTGATTTTGACATTGCTCTTCAGCGTGTCGGTGAGTACATCGCCATTCCTGGCGAGAGTGTCTCTCGTTACTCCGGAAAGATTGATTTCAATCGGAGTCCTGGCCTTGGTACCGCGCTTTTTGTGCGCGTGATGTTTGCAGCACCCCCCGGCCATTATGCCGAGCAGCGCTATCGTTACGAGGATGAGAACTTTTTTCATAATACAATTTAAATAAACCGAATCAGATATCGGCGAATGGCTGCGTCGAGTCTTATGAGCGTTCCTGATACTTTTCGCCGTAGCCAAGTCTGCCTGATTTGAGGCGCAGGATGCGGATGATAGTGGATATGGCTGTTGTTGCGGGCATTTTCGCCTTCACGGAAAAGCAGGGCTGGCTTTAAGCCGAGTTTCCAATAAACATAGTTCAACGACAACTGGTCGCGTTTCTGGCCGGAGCTGAAGTATCTCCACCACATTTCATCGGCGGAAACGACTTCGGGCTCGTTGTGCTTGCGAAGAATGAGGTTGGTCTCATAAAGTCCGACGTGTGCCGGGAAACCGTCTTTGCGCAATCTGTTCCGTATGGAGATGGCTTTCAGAAAACCAATGTGCCCGTTGCGGTAGCATTCGACTATTTCGTCATAGATGCAGTCGCGCCACAGGTGAGGCACGTGGCAAATCTTGTTGTCTGCATCAATATGCTTTTGAACAACTGTGTAGAACCCTGCATCAGCTATTTGCACATTGCCGTCATGGTAAACGCTCCACTCGTACTCTTTAAGTACAAGATGCGGATGCATTCTCGCATAGCGCGAACGGTTAATCCTGTTTTTTATGCCCGGGGGTACCATCCGGAGTTGCCAGACGCCATACTTTTCTCCGGGAGCGGCAACATGCCCGTCTTCGCAAGTAACCGGGCCGTCGCAAAAGCAAATATAGTCCCAGCCGGCCTCAGTCGCCCCTGGTTGCCGCAGAATATCATATCCGCCGATTATGCTTGTGTAGACAACATTCTTCATGGCTGAAAGTCGAATTTAGCAAACACGTCCTCGAATGTCTCTTCCCTCATTATCCGGATTGTATCTCCGTTCGGGCGCAAAGCGTACATCGCACATTGGGGAATCATAAACTGGGGTTTGTATACGATGGAATACCCGCCGGCGTTGCCGAATTCAACAATGTCCCCAGGCGAGACGTAGCCGGCATATGCAGGGTACATAACATCCTGTTCCAGACAGGTATAGCCGAGGATGTCGATATTTTCGTAATAATCCCCGTCTCCGGTATGGTGCACTTTGATGGGAACGCGGGTCATTCCGCACATTTCTCCGAGATTGTGGAAGCTGGCATCGGTGGTTGCCATCCATCGTCCGTTAATCTCCTTTATGTTGTCTACGGTGGCCACCAGCTTGATATATCTGGATATAAGCGCCCTGCCTGGTTCGGTGAAGACTCTGGGTTTGATGGCGCTTTGGCCGTACCTCTCTATGAAAGGAGAGAACATAGCCTCGGCAAAGTCGCTGTAGGATGGTTTGAATTCGTTGGCTTTTTCCGGTCCTTCATCATAGCGACCAGGTACCATGCCGCTGCCAAGGCTGATGAACTCGGGCACACCGGAGATATATCTGTCGGCGGCCAAAATCATCGTTTCTGCCCTTCTCTTCCAGGACTCCGGATCGCGTGGAGCTTTGATATGGCAATGCAGACCTTTGAGAGTTAGATTCGGGCAGTCTTTGATTGCGTTTAGGCTTTCTTGGAGCTCCTTGCCGTTCTCCGCCATCCCGAGCCGGGAGATGAATCCCGCGCCAAGATCGAGATTGATGCGTATTCCGCATCTGAACTGCCGTCCCGGCTCGGAAACCGCAAGTCGGCAAACCCTCAGCGCCTCTTGATAATTATCGATGTTGACTATGCCTCCGGCAAGGAAATGCTCGTCCATCAATGGTCCCTTGAAAGGCCCGTTGTAAATAATTATTTCGTTGGTATAACCGAGTTTGCGGGCAAGGCTGTACTCCAAGTCGGAAACGACTTCGGCGTAGCATCCTTTCTC
Organism: Bacteroidales bacterium; assembly: GCA_017614795.1. Next base: position 33,356 of record JAGABD010000085.1, on the reverse strand, counting down.
CTTTGCAAGCTTACAAATATAAGGTGAGTAGTTTGTCTTGAAGGAATATGCCGGCAAATACTCGGGCCAATACTTTTGAAGATTCGCCTTCAGGATGTCAATGTTAGTCAGAAAAGCGTCTTCATCAAAAAGATAGAAGGGCGTTCCATGCTGTTTGGCAAAGCCTATTATGTCGAAGGTTCTAATCATTTTATTGTGCAAAGTGCGCCCATGCGTGCTTTGAATTCATCGGTCAAATAATCCATTCTGCCCCCCATGGACGACATTGTCATCTCTCCGAAATAGAGGCGTCCGCCGCTTTCATAGAAATCTACCCTAATCTCGGGGAAACCCTTCGCAAGTACCGTGGCTGCGTGAAGCATTTCTTCCAGATGCTGAGGCCTCGGCCTGTCACCTGCATCCTGGAAGTGGTCGGAGAAAACGCAGTTCTCCGGGTGCCTGTTCCAGGATGTGTCGTACATCGACACAAGGACTCTGTCCGCGCTGCGGTCATAGCAGGCCCAGATGAATCGGGGCTCTCCGTCGAGACACCACACTTTATAATCCGGTATGGATGTGGCGTCATTCGGGCATTCAAGCACGGGCTCTGCGAGAATCCGGGGAGGTATTTCATTATAAAACAGTTCCCCTTGGGTATCGCCGTATTTCTGCTTGAGGGCCTTGTCCAGATGTGCACAGATTGCCGCTTTGTCGTAGCCGGCGGCCTTGTCTATTATTACAGTGGAGCCGCTGTCGTGGTTGCATTTGAGAACGAACTTTTGCGGCAGGGCGTCAAAGTCGATATCCTTCGCCCTTTTCCATGTTCCGAGAAGAGGAATGACGAGGTCGCCGAGCCCCATTTTGGTAACATAATCCCTCACAGCAATCTTGTCGGCATAACGTCCCCATCCCTTTGAAGCCTTGTGGGTTACAAGCCAGAGTATCTTCTCGTTCAGGTCCTTCGGGTCGTCCAGGTCATAGTGACGCCCTTCTTTCTCGAGGTCTTTCTTTAATGCTTTTACAGGGCAAATCCGATAGCGGATCTTCCTGAGAGTACCTGAAGTCTTTCTGGTAAAAATCTCAAAGATTCTTTGCTTCTCTTTTCTTTTCAGGCCGACGATGAAGCACAGCAGGCATACAAGAACGCAGGTAACCGCAACGTTGCCCAACTTGGCGGCAGGACTTTCAAAGCCAATCTGACGGCAGAGGAAAAACCATCCTGTCATGATGGCAGAGATTATAGCCGGCCTGGTGTAAGCCCGAACCATGAAGGTCCCGACGGGGTAGTGAAGAATGGTGCGGGACAGCAGGAGGAACAGGCAGCGCGAAAGGGCATCACCTGCAATGTAAAGGATAAAAATGGTATGTGCGGGCGCTCCGCTTCTGTAGAGAGGGATGGCAAGCCCGAGCATTGCAAAATAGATTGCGGTGTACTGGATCTTAAACCACTTGATTTTGCCGGTGGCGTTGATCATCTGGGTTAGCCCGAGGGTGGTTGTGCTGATTACGCCGAGTATCAAGGCATAACGGCAGAAATCGGCTGCCAGGGGCGGTACGTTCGCTCCAAGCCAAAGGGAGAGGAGATACTCGAGTTCCTGATTGATTGTAAAGAACAATGCAAGAACTACAAGGAGGCTTAGCCTGGCAATCGTATGGGTCAGGTATCTTGTACGCTCTTCATCGTTGCCCCCGAAACTCTGAATGAGCTGAGGGGCCGCTGCGATTGCGATGTTGCCCGTGAACTTCTCGACGTATCCCGAAACCAGATTGGAAATGCCATATGCAGCGTTCACCGCTGTGCCGAAGAAAAAGTTGAGGAGAACGTTGCTGCCCTGCCAACGGACAACACTCCCGGTCGCGGCAAGCAGGTTATAATTATTGAACGAAAGCGCTTCTTTGTAGTTTCTCCATCCTGAAACATAATGCCATTTAACGGTCTGCTTCCACTGCTTGTGGCAATAGAGGCGGTAAGTGACAAAGGACAGAATGGTGGAGACGCTCATGAAAATGGCATAAATGCGCAGCAAGTTGCCTTTGCAGAAGACAAGACACAGTACCAGCGAAAGTTTTATGAGCGTGAAGATGATTTCTATGAATGCATGGTCGCGGAATCTTTCATGGGCCATGAGCATGCTCTGGAAAGGTACATTCGAAATGCCCAGGCACGCCGCGATGGTGCTGATCTGGAATACGAACATCGCATCGCCTTCCTTCCCGGGTGCGACATTAATCCAGTTCTGGATGTAAAGAATTCCGACGACCTCGATAATTGCAAAGAGTATGAACGCCGAATAAATGTGGATGACATTGCAGATGTTGAACATCCTTCCCGGATTGCCGTCAGGCTTGCCCAATTCCACGTTGATGAAACGCTGCGTAGTGCCTGCAAGCGAAGCTGTGATGAAACTGAAAAGGGCTACCACGCTTCCGACAACGTTATAGAGGCCATAATCGTCGATGCCGAGGGCCTTGAGGACGTAACGGGAGGTTATTATGCCTGCAAGGATGGTGACGATCAGCTTCAAATAGACAAATACCGTATTCCTTGCGATGCGTATGTTATCCGAGCGATTGTTCATACAAATTTCAAAGATACACTTTTTTATTTAAGAACGCGCGCAGGATGGTATGGCAAATATTACCCAATATTTGTTATTTTTGTAGATTGTAAGATGGTTACTGCAGAGCAAATAAAGGATTTGAAGCGCAGGCTGGAGATTCTGGCCGGGGTGCTGCACATCGCCGAAAAGAGGGCGGAGGTGCAGGAGAGGGAGAAGCAGAGCCAGGCCCCGGATTTCTGGAACGATGCCAAGGAGGCGGAGGTTTTCCTCAAGAAGACCAGCTCGATAAAGGCGTGGGTGAGCGATTTCGACGCGGCGGAAAGCGCCGCGGGCGACGTGGACGTGCTGGCCGAGCTGGAACCCGACGGCGAGGACATCGAGAAGGCCTACAAGACAGCTCTGGGCAAGGTCGAGGATCTGGAATTCAAGAATATGCTCGGCGACGAGGGCGACAACCTCGGTGCCGTTCTCACAATAAACAGCGGCGCCGGCGGCACCGAAGCCAACGACTGGAGCGCGATGCTGATGCGAATGTATATGCGCTGGGGCGAGCGAAACGGCTACAAGATGACGGTGACCGAGCTCATCGAGGGCGACGAGGCCGGCATCAAGAGCTGCACCATCCAGTACGAGGGCGACTACGCCTACGGCTGGCTGAAGGCCGAAAGCGGCGTGCACAGGCTCGTGCGCATCTCCCCGTTCAATGCGCAGGGCAAGCGCCAGACAACCTTCAGCAGCGTCTTCGTTTATCCCCTCGTGGACGACAGCATCAACATCGAGATCAATCCTTCCGACATAGAGTGGGACACCTTCCGCAGCGGCGGACACGGCGGGCAGAACGTCAACAAGGTCGAGACCGGCGTGCGCGTGCGCCACATCCCCACGGGAATAATGGTGGAGAACACCGAAACCCGCAGCCAGCAGGACAACCGCCAGAGGGCCCTGCTCATCCTCAAGAGCCGTCTCTACGACATCGAACTGAAGAAGCGCCAGGCGAAGCAGGCGGAGCTGGAGGGACAGAAGAAAAAGATAGAATGGGGCTCGCAGATACGCTCCTATGTGCTTCACCCCTACAAAATGGTGAAGGACCTCCGCACAGGCCACGAAACAGCCGACACCACCGGCGTTCTCGACGGCGACCTGAACGACTTCATGAAAGTATTTTTAATGCAGAACTAAATATGGAATTCAAGTATGCGCCGATGTTCCAGCTCGGCGAAGACAAGACCGAGTACTACAAGATTCCGGGTTCCGAAAAGCTCGTGAAGACCTCCAAGTTCGGAGGCCATTGCGGATGCGGGGGAAAGACCATCCTCGAGGTGAGCCCCGAGGCCCTTACGCTGGTGGCCAGGCAGTCCTTCCACGACTGCCAGTTCATGCTGCGCCGCGCCCACAACGAGCAGGTGGCGGCAATCCTCAGGGACCCCGAAGCCAGCGAGAACGACAAATACGTGGCCCTGCAGTTCCTTCGCAATGCGGAGGTGGCGGTAAAGGGCAAGCTGCCGTTCTGCCAGGACACCGGAACGGCCATAATCCACGGAGAGAAAGGCCAGCACGTCTGGACCGATTTCGAGGACGAGGAGGCTCTCTCGAAAGGCGTGTTCGAAACCTACACGCAAGAGAACCTGCGCTACAGCCAGAACGCCCCCCTGGATATGTACAATGAGGTTAACACCAAGTGCAACCTCCCCGCCCAGATAGATATCGAGGCCACCCGCGGGGACGAGTACCGCTTCATTATGGTGGCGAAGGGCGGCGGCAGCGCCAACAAGACCTACTTCTACCCGATGACCAAGGCGACCATCCAAAACGAAGGCACCCTTCTGCCCTTCCTGGTGGAGAAGATGAAAACCCTCGGCACGGCTGCCTGCCCGCCTTATCACATCGCTTTCGTGATCGGCGGCACTTCGGCGGAAAAGAACCTTCTGACGGTGAAGCTCGCCAGCATCAAGTATTATGACTCCCTGCCCACCACTGGAGACGAGACCGGCCGCGCTTTCCGCGACATCGACCTCGAACAGAAGCTGCTTAAAGAGGCGCAGAAGATAGGCCTCGGAGCCCAGTTCGGAGGCAAGTACCTCGCGCACGACATCCGCGTGATACGCCTTCCCAGGCACGGCGCCAGCTGCCCCATCGGAATGGGCGTGAGCTGCTCGGCCGACCGCAACATCAAAAGCAAGATAAACGCCGACGGCGTGTGGATAGAGAAGATGGACACGAACCCTTCCGAACTCATTCCGGAAGAGTACCGCAGGCCAGGCGAAGGCCCTAAGGGCATCGAGATCGACCTCGACAAGGGCATCGATTCCGTGCGCTCCGAACTCACCAAGTACGGCGTAGGCACCCGCGTAAACCTCAAGGGCACCATTATCGTGGCCCGCGACATCGCCCACGCGAAACTCAAGGCCCGCCTCGACGCGGGGGAGGGAATGCCCGACTACTTCAAGGACCATCCCATCCTCTACGCAGGCCCCGCCAAGACGCCCGAGGGATACCCTTGCGGCTCGATGGGCCCCACCACGGCCAACCGCATGGACCCGTATGTGGACGAGTTCCAGGACCACGGCGCATCGCTGGTGATGATAGCCAAGGGCAACCGTACGCAGGTGGTCACCGACGCCTGCAAGAAGCACGGCGGATTCTATCTCGGCACCATCGGCGGCGTGGCGGCGGTTCTTTCGCAGAGCAGCATCCGCAGCATAGAGTGCGTGGAATATCCCGAACTTGGAATGGAAGCCATCTGGAAGATACGTGTGGAGGATTTCCCCGCCTTCATCCTGGTGGACGACAAAGGCAACGATTTCTTCAAACAGTTCTAAAATATGACCAGGGGAATGCGAAGGCTGGCGCGCGTCGCCGGGATAGTCGCCGGAGTGATCGCGGTGATTATAGTCGTGCTTCAGATAGTGCTCAATTCGAGCATGGTGCGCAATGCGATAGACAAGGCCGCGGCCGAAAGCATCAACGGCAGTCTGCGCTATTCCAGTCTGCATTTTTCGCTTATAAAAGCATTCCCTCGCCTGAGGGTGGACATCGACTCTCTGTCGATTACCTATCCGCACGAGCTTTTTGCGGAATATGACGGGCAGGGCGCTCCCAGCCCGCTTCTTGCGGAAGGACGCGGAGCCGTGGAAGATACCCTCGTGAGCCTCGACCGCTTCTCGGCGGCAATCAACATCTGGAGGCTTTTCGCGGCCAAGGTCCGGGTGCATCATCTCGACATCGACCACCCGCTGGTGTATTACCACGCTTACGACAGCACCGCCACCAACTTCGACATCTTCGGCAAGGGAGAAGAAGCGCAGGAGGAGGAAAAGGCGCCGAAAGACACCGTTTCCAACCCTTCCGGCCTGCCCTGGCTGTCGATAGGACGCGTCGCGATAGGCTGCGCTCCGCACATAGTCTACACTTCTCAGGCGGATACCGTCTACGCCGACATAAAACTGGATTCGCTGTTCCTCAAAGGCAATTTCCGCGTGAAGAAGGACCGTCTGGCGAGCAAGGTGAAGCGCACCCGCCTGCAACTTGATTCGCTGGTGCTTTCCGGACGTCTGCCGGCCGATACGCTGAACGTCTGGGTGGACCGCGTCAGCCTGGCCGCGAAGCGCAAGAACGTGATAGACCTTGGCCTGAACGCCAGGATGCTGATGATTTCCTACAGCCTCGGGCATCTCAAGGTGCCTGTGGACCTCGATACCAGGGTGGCGTTCCGCCATCGCAAGAAGGTGACGCATTTCCGGGTGCCGCATTTCAACGCCGACCTGGCGTACATTCCGCTGCGCGCCCACGGCAAGGCGGCGGTCTATGCCGACCGTACCGAGATGAATGCCAGCGCCGCGATCGACACCTGCAACATAGAGCAGATACTGGAAGAATACGCGGTGACTTTCCTGGAGCAGGCGAAGGATGTCTGGACCGATGCGAGACTCAGCCTGCAGGCGGACGTAAAGGGCACATATTCAGAGACTTCGATGCCCGATATAAAAGCGGCGCTGCAGATACCCAAGTCGCTTGTGCTGTACAAGCCGAAGGACCTTCTCGCCAGCGTGGACATCGACGTTTCCGGAGGAATGACTCCGCAGAAAGTGGTGTCCGCCGACGTGGAGACGCTTAAACTCCATACGGAGGGCTTCGACCTTGATCTGGACGGCCGCGGGAACGACCTCATCGGCGAGGATCCGCAGGTGGACGCGCGGCTTGTTGCGTATGCGGTTCTGGACTCGCTTGTCAGGCTTCTTCCCGAGAACGTCAATGTTGATGCTTCTGGCCGCATAAACTTCGATTTCGACGTGAAGGCGAGCCTCGCGGAACTGGAGGACTACAACTTCAACCGCACCCGCGTGAACTGCTCCATCCTTAGCGACGCAGTGCGCGCAAAAGTGCCCGACAGCGGCATCAAGGCCCTTCTGAACAAGCCCGACATAAGGCTCGTTTCGCACAACTCGGGCATAACGCTCACCACCGACATCGACAGCGTGGCCTTCGAGAAGGGCGGCGATATGGCTGCCCACGTGAAGAAGATGCTGAACGTGGTGGACTACGGAAAAGTGACCGAAGGAGTGAAGAAGGTGCCGCGCATATCCTTTATGACCAACGACCGCGACGTCTTCTTCCGCAGCGGCGACATGAAGGCCGGCGTGACCAACGCCGGAATAGCCCTGGAGGCACGCGAGAGGGGATTCAGCCCCCACCGCCGCAAGCGCCTTCTGGACTCTCTGCAGAGGGTTTACCCCGGCACTCCGCGCGACAGCCTCATCATCAAGATGAAGGCCCGCAGGGCGGCTGAAAGGGCTGCGGACGATTTCGCCTCGAAGGACCTCGATTTCGGTTTCGATTCCACCGTCGTGCGCCTGCTCAACGCCTGGAGGCCCGCGGGACGCATAAATGTGGAGAAGGGCTGGGTGAGCACTCCTTCTCTCCCGCTTGAAACCCGCCTGAACGCCTTCGACGTGTCGCTGAACGACGACAATGCCGAACTCACGGCGCTAAATGTCAGCTGCGGTTCCTCCGACATAGGAATGACCGGCACGGCGGGCAATTTCCGCCGTTTCATAAGGCGGCGCGGACCGCTCAAGTTCCGCTTCGACCTTAACTCCAATTATGTCGACGCGAACCAGATCCTGGTGGCTACGGGCGATACCTCCGCGGTGGCGCAAACCGCACCTGAAACACCTCAGGAACAGGCAGAAGCAGCCGACTCCGTGATGAAGGCCTTCGTCGTGCCCGGCAATCTCGAGGGCACGGTGAACATGCGCCTGAACCACGTGAAATACTCTACGATGGACATCCGGCCGGTGAAGGCCCAGCTCAATATTGCCGACCGCGTCATCCAGCTCAAGGAATTCACGCTGGACTCCAACGTGGGCGGAGTTGAGGCGGACGCATTCTACGCATCGCGCAAGATCGACGACATTTCCCTGGGGCTCGACCTTCATCTGCTTGAAATGTCGGCGGGTGACATCATCCATATGCTGCCTTCGGTGGACGAGATGATGCCGATCATAAAGAGTTTCGAGGGCAAGTTCAACTGCATGGCGTCCATAACCACGCAGCTCGACACCAATATGAACGTGCTCTTCCCGACGGCGGAAGGACTTCTGCGCATCGGCGGAAGGGATCTCTGCGTGCACAACGCCGGCAGTTTCCGCAAGATTACGCGCCTGATGCTGTTCCGCAACAAGAACATCGGCGAAATCCGCGACCTCGACGTGGAGGCGGTGCTCAAGGACAACAAGCTGGAGGTCTATCCCTTCATCCTCGGCGTGGACCGCTATACCCTGGCGCTGATGGGCAGGCAGAAGCTCAGCGGCGAGATGAAGTACAACGTCTCCATAATAAAGAGCATACTCCCGTTCCGGTTCGGCATCAACATCTTCGGCACGATGGACGACTGGAAGTTCTCGCTCGGCCGCTCGAAGTACAAGAACGACCAGGTGCCGACCTTCCGCGAAGGCCTCGACACTATGCACGTGAACATCCTCGACGGCATCCGCAATGTCTACAAGAGAGGAGTGAAGAACGCCATGGCGCAAGTCTCCGTCGAGCGTCAGCGAATGGAGGCGCAGAAGACCAGGGCCTCGTACAGCAGCGAAGTGCCCAACGAACCGATGTCCACCCGCGACTATATGCAGCTCGATTCCATGGTCTATGCGGCCGAGGCCCAGGAGGATTCGGCGATACTGCACAAGCAGCTCGAAGTATTCCTCGCTTCCCAGATGGCCCAGACCGATTCCCTCGCCGCGGAATGGGCCGCGGAGCACCCTCTCATCTCCAGGATTCTTACCCGGAGGGAGCAGCGTCAGCAGGAAAAAGCGGCGGCTGCCGAGGCGAAGAAGCAGGGCGAAGCGCGCAAGGAATAGTTCACTTTCCCCGCGTAGGCGCGTACAACGCACGAAATAATTGCTATATTTGTGGTTGACCATATTTTGGCCAACTGTAGATTTTTTATTTAAAACCACTGATAATGACACTGAAGAAGATTCTGCTTCCGTTTGTCGTATTCGCGCTTGCGTGCGTGGCCACGTATGCGCAGGAGACGTATTCGGGAGTGATTGTGGACATGAACGGCGAGCCCATTCCGGGCGTGGCCGTGTTCACCGGCGGCACTGGAACCATTTCCAATGACAAGGGTGAATACAGCATCGCCGCCAAGTCAGGAGACGACATCCAGTTCAACTGCCTCGGGTATGAGACGGTCACCCTGAAAGCCGGTTCGCCTATGCTGAAGCGCGTCGAGATGAAAGACGACGCGATGATCCTGGAGACGGCCGTGGTTACCGCCCTCGGTATCAAGAGGGACGAGAAATCCATCGGCTACTCGGCCCAGAAGGTCGACTCCGACAAATTCGCGGGAGCGGCCACCACGGGCAACTGGCTCAACGGCATGTCCGGCCAGGTCTCTGGTCTCAACATCGACCGAAGCAGCGGCCCCAACGGTTCCATGCGAGTCACGGTTCGTGGCGAGTCCTCGGCGAACCTCGAGAACAATACCGCCCTCTTCGTGGTGGACGGCGTGCCGATGTTCAACACGGCCACGGCGTCGGACTCGGGAGACGGCAGCACGAGCGCGGTGGACTATGGTAACGGTACCGCCGATATCGATCCGGAGAACATCGAGAGCGTGACCGTGCTTAAGGGCGCGGCCGCAACCGCCCTCTACGGTTCCCAGGCCGCAAACGGCGCTATCATCATTACCACCAAGTCCGCTGAAAGCCAGGACGCCGTGTTCAACGTGAACTTCAAGTCGAGTCTCGCGCTGGACAAGCTCCTCGCATCGCCCGACTTGCAGTACGTCTACGGACAGGGCCAGCCGGAGAAGGATTACTACTATTACTTCTCCGACGAGACCAAGGCCGACATCGCGGGCTACAACCCCGAGCGCGGCCGTATGACCTCCTGCAGCGGATTCGACTCCTGGGGCCCGAAGATGGACGGAACGCTGTACTACCAGTACTATAACGAGAAGAGGGGGATCGGCGGCCACTACGACGACTTCGGCGACTGGATCCGCGACGCGACTCCCTTCAAGAGCTACGGCGACTGGTTCAAGGACTTCTTCCAGACCGGAATCACCTTCTCCAACTCGATAGTGGTTTCCGGAAAGATCAACAAGGACAACACAGTCCGCGTGGGCTATACCAACAACGAAATCCGCGGCATCACCCCGGGCAACACCAGCCACTCGAACTTCCTCTCGGTGCGTACTTCCAGCAAGCTCGCCCCCTGGCTCAAGTTCAACACCTCGGTGAACTACAAGAACACCGGCCAGGACAATATGCCTACGGCTTCCGGATACAACCAGTCCTCGATTATGTATTCCCTCTGGTGCTATGCGCCGAACATCGACATGGACTGGATGAAGGACTACTGGTCCGACAAGAAGAACTACAAGCAGGACGTCGGCCTCACCGGCAAGAACAACGCCTATTTCGTCGCCTATGAGTGCGTCGCCACCCAGAAGCGCGACCGTATGTACGGCAACTTCTCCCTGAACGCCGATATCCTCAAGGGCCTCGACCTCGTGGTCCGCGGAGGTCTCGACATCACCAGCGACTTCCGTACGCAGCGCCAGGGCACCGACTCCAAGACCAAGCCCCTCGGCTGGTACCGCGAGCAGGACATCGACTCCAAGCAGTACTCCGGCGACTTCCTCCTGAAGTACAACACGCACTTCGCTGGCGAATTCGAGTTCACCGGCAACGTGGGCGGCAGCATCATCTACCGCAGCTACAGCAACCACAGCCAGACCGCGAGCGCCATCAAGATTCCCGGAGTCTACTCGCTGGCCAACACGAACTACGAGCCTCTTACCGGCAACAACGCATACAGGCGCCAGACCAATTCCCTCTATGGAATGCTCTCCTTCAACTGGAAGGGCGCCATCTTCCTCGATATGACCGGGCGAAACGACTGGTCCAGCACCCTCAAGGGCAGCAACCGTTCGTTCTTCTATCCTTCGGTTTCGGGAAGCGTCGCGCTCAACGACCTGTTCGAGTTCGGACGCACGAACGGTCTGGTGAACCTGATGAAGATTCGCGCATCCTGGGCGCAGGTGGGTAACGACACCGCCCCTTACAGGACGGACAACTACCTGCAGTCCACCGGCTTCCCTGGAACCGTCGCGCTGCCCGGCAGCAAGAACAACCCCGACCTGAAGCCTGAAACGGTGAGTTCGTGGGAAATCGGTCTCGAGGGCAGGATGTTCAAGAACCGCCTTTCCTTCGACGCCGCGTTCTACGATTCGGTCACCAGCGACCTTATCTCCCAGATGCCCGTTTCCTACGCGAACGGCGTCAGCTACATCTACGTGAACGCAGGTTCCATCCGCAACCGCGGTATCGAGGCCTCCATCAACGGCACGGTGCTCAAGACAAGGAACTTCCAGTGGAAGGTCGGCGCCAACTTCACCCGCAACCGCAACACCGTGGTTTCGCTGGGCGAGGGCATCGACTCCTGGATCGTGGGACAGTATTCCACCCACGCCTATATGACCGCATATGAGGGCGGAAGCCTCACCGCAATGTACGGCAAGGGCTTCGTAAGGGCTCCCAAGGGCAGCACCGCAATCGACGCGGCCGGCAACGTCGTGGACGTCTCCGGAATGCTGGTCCTCGACAAGGATAACGTTCCGCAGACTTCGACCGACCTCCATTATCTCGGCGACTGCGCCCCGAAGTGGAAGGGAGGTTTCAACTCCTCCGTCAAATGGAAGGGAATCACCGCGAGCATCAGCTTCGACGGCCAGGTGGGCGGCCACGTGTTCTCCTACACTAACTGGGTTATGAACTACCGCGGCAAGAGCACGGCCACCCTCGAAGGACGTGACGGAACATTCGTTCCCGCCGGCGTCCGGGTTCTGCCCGACGGCAACTATGTGATCAACACCGATCCCATCTCCAAGGAGAACATAGCGCACTACTATCGCAACTACTACGACCAGACCAATGCCGAAGCGAACTTCGTGAGCACCCAGTTCCTGAAGCTTCGCGAGGTGCGTCTGGAATACTCTCTTCCCAAGAAGCTCCTTGCCAAGACCAAGTTCCTGAGCCAGGCCAGCTTCGCGGTCTATGCGAACAACCTCTGGTGCTGGAGCGACTTCCCGGCCTGGGATCCCGAGGCCGTCACGATGCGCGGAAGCGCCGTGGTCCCCGGCTTCGAGATTATGCAGATGCCTACTACGGCACAGTTCGGAGCTACAATCAACCTGACATTCTAAGAGGAGGACTTGATATGAAAAAGACGATATACAATTTGATTATAGCGGTTCTTGCAGTATCGGCCCTGGCCTCCTGCTCGAATTTCGACGACATGGCAAAGAATCCCTACGCCCTCGACGAACCCGTCGCTCCGGCCGAGGAATTCATCCACCCGATAATGTTCAAGACGCAGTACAACCTGATCAGCATTTTCCGCAACAACACGATAATGCTGATGCAGTACTCCGCGTCCATCAATTCCGAGAACTCTTCCCGCGTGATCGACAACTACCAGATTCCGGAAGGAACCGTGGACGATGTCTGGACGGCCCTCTATCCCCAGCTTGGCAACGCTATGGCGATGTACAAGAAGGCGGTCAAGGAGGACAACGCTCCCGCGCAGGCAGTGGCTCTCATACTCCAGAGCCTGCTTATCACGCACATCACCGACACTTACGGCGACGTGCCCTTCACCGAGGCGGGCCGTTTCGCCGTCAGCGACGATCTCGGCAAATACACCACGGCTTACGATACGCAGAAGGACATCTACTGCAAGGTGGTATGCATGCTGGAAGACGCCAACGAACTTCTCAAGGACTGGCAGGCGCTCGTCGACCCCAACAAACCCAAGCTATCACCGGTTTGCGACCTCGTGTTCAACGGGGATGTCGACCTTTGGCGCCGCTTCGGCAACTCGCTCTATGCGAGGGTGCTGATGCGCATCGCGATGAAAGTCATCGAGGAGGACAACGGCGTGCTGACTCTCGGCGACCAGAAGTACGGCGCCGTCGGAGTGCAGGCGAAACTCGGCGAACTCTACACCTGCTGGTCGACCGATTCCGGAAAGTACCCGCAGATGCGTTCCCGCGCCGACAGGCCGATGGTGCATTTCAGCAGCGAGAACGAAGTGGAGAACACTCCCTTCTACTCCTGGACCGGAGGCAGCTGGCACTCTGTCGGAGTTTGCGACTATATGCTCAAGCAGATGCTCGACTACAACACCTCCGTGGACCAGCAGGGCATCACCGTTTGCACATACAAGGCGTCCCCTGCAGGACACGCGGAAGACCCGCGCTACGACTGCTTCTGGCGCAAGGCCTTCGGAATGCCTCCTCATCTGGACAATGACGTCCGTGCAAGGTATGTCGAGGAGCACGTCTCCGCCAGCAGCGGTCTTTCCCAGATCGGAAGGCTTCCAAATGGCGACGTCAACAGCGCGCTCACAGGCAAGACCTACAACCTGAAGACCGCCGACTACTATCCGATGATGCAGTATTCCGAACTTGCGTTCATCTATGCGGAAGCCGGCGCAAGGCACTGGATCCCGGTCATCTCGGACATCCTGGATTACCAGCCCATCTTCCGCACTGCGGTCCAGGAGAGCATCCTCGAGTGGAATCCTTATGTGACCGCCTCCTCTACCGAAGTGACCAACTATCTCGACTATGTGGTCAACGGCAAGAAGTGGAGCAACGCCAAGTTCAGCGAGGGCAATGCCATAGAGGCGATCCTCACCGAGAAATGGCTGGCGAGCTTCTTTATGGGCATAGAGTCCTGGTGCGACTACCGCCGTACGGGATATCCTCTGCTCCGCACCGACGGTCCTGCCGCAGGCAACGACCATATTCTTCCCACGAGGATGCGTTACCCTTCCGATGAACAGTACCGCAATCCCGTTACTTACAAGGAGGCGCTCGACCGCTGGCTTGGAGGCGACAACAACCTCAAGACCGATGTGTGGTGGGCTTCCACTGTAGAAAGCAATCAGAAAAGACTTTTAGGGAGGCAGTAGTTATGAAATACATCAGAATATTCTTTATACTGGCTTTCGCGGCGCTGCTTGCGGGCTGCGCCAAGGAGCAGACCGAGCAGGAAAAGCTGGACGCCCGAATCAAGGACGGACAGAAACTCTCGGTGAAATACCTGCGCAACGGCAACCCCGTTTCGGTGCTGGCTTTCACCCACGGCGCTATCAAGGCCACTGTGGGTGTCGACATCAACGACGCCAACCTGAAATGGCAGGTGGAATCCGACAAAGACTGGTGCAGCGTCGAGGCAGGGGAGCATAGCGGCCCCGGCAGCATCGTGCTGAACATCACCGCCAACGACACCTTCACCGAAAGGGAGGCTGCAACGCTTACCTTCGTTGCCGGCGCGTTCCGCGGAGCATCCATCCAGGTCACCCAGACCGCCAGCGCCTTCGTGGTGAGCCAGCCCTTCTTCGTTTCGAACAAGGGAGAAGACACCCTTTCTGTGGATATCACCACGCTGGAAGGAACCGACTGGGAGATTGCCGCCGAATCGTGGCTGACCGCCACCAAGGGCGCTCCCGTCACGGCAGGCGGTGAAACCGTAACTCCCGTCGAAATAATCGTCTCGGAGAATACAGGGGAATCCCGCTACGGCGCAATCACCCTGACCTCGGGAATGGAAAGCGACCAGGCGGCGGTTTACCAGTTCGGAACCGATATCAACTACAAGCCCGACGGAACAATCTTCTTCGGCGAAGGTGCGGCGAGTCTCTCGCTGACCGCTCCCGGTTCGATGGTGCGCAGCCTGACGGCTCCCGCTTTCGTGACCTCGAGCATAGTTCCCCAGGCGGACGGCACCGATCTCATCACACTGAGCTTCGAAGACAATGTCAGCGACACCAACGAGCCTCGCGACATCCCCGTCACGCTGACTCTGAACAACAGCACCGGCACACACATAGCTCTTCCCATCATCGAGCAGGACTTCACTCCCGCGCACGGACTCAATTCTCCCGAAGGATTCAAGCTTTTCGCGAGGACCGTGGCTGAAGGCGGTTCCACCGCTTCCTGGGAGCGCGAGGGCGTGGTAACCCTGCTTCAGGACATCAATATGGCAGGCGTAAGCGGCTGGACTGGCGTCGGCGATGCGACACATCCCTTCACCGGCAGCTTCGATGGCGGCAACTTCTCCATCAAGAACCTCACCGCAACGGCTCCCATCTTCAACAAGTGCAAGGACGCGACGGTGAAGAATATCGGCGTGGACAAGCTCTGCAACATCACGCTGTCTTCCGGTACAGTAGCCGGCGGCATTGCGGCGGAGGCGGAAGGCACCCGCTTCGAGAAATGCGTCTTCGGGGGCAAGCTCACCGTGAACGGTGGCAGCGCCAATATGGCGGCAGGTCTTATCGTGGGCAAGGCGGACACGGCTACGGTCGTGACCGGCTGCACAGTTGAGGGAGATGCCGTACTGACGTTCTCCGCAACAGCCGCGAATCCGTTGTACATCGGAGGAATCGCGGGCTTTGCAGAAGGAGAAATCCTCAATTCCGAGATGCGCGGCAGCATCAACTTGACACAATGCCCTGCGACTGCCAGCATAGGAGGAATAACCTCCGTGCTGAACGAGCATCTTGAAGTTTCCGGAAACTCTTTCAGAGGCAGTCTTTCCCTCTCCGGCACCGGCGGAACCAACATCAAGATGGGTGGCCTCTACGGTACCCAGACAGATGTTTCGCGTACATTCGACTTCTCGACCGACCACTCGGCAATAGCAGGTGAAATCAGCATTTCGGGCTTCGGTTCCAACGCAGCCACCCTGCTGTACGCCGGTGGAATGATAGGGTACCTTGAAGACGGCCTCGGCCTCTCTGTAAAGGGATATGCCTGCAGCACAGGTTTCAATATCGATCATTCAGGAGCTGCGCGTGCGGCAAATTGGTTCTGCATAGGTGGACTTCTCGGAGGTATGCATCCGGAGGATGTTTCCGGCACCTTGCTGTTCGAGGACTGCAGCAACAGCGGCGTCATCGGTATCAAATATAGCACCGGCAAGAAAATAAGCACCTGGCACAGTTGTGTAGGTGGACTTGTCGGCCACGTGAACGGTCCGGCTTCCTTCAAGCACTGCTCCAACACCGGTGAAGTCGGCAAGCAGACAGGTGATGGATACTGCGCCAAAGCCAATGGCTACAGCCAGGTGGTAGGCGGAATCGCGGGTCTTTGCTATGGTGGCGACCAGTTGTTCGAGAACTGCAGCAACGATGCCAGCATCACCAACAACCATTATAACAACAACCCTCTCCTGTTCATCATAAGGCCGAGCAACAACGGGCAGGGCTTCTACGATCCCGGCGTCGATGGTGACGGCGGCATCTACACTGCTACGGCGACAGGCGGTATCCTGGGTGCTTACAACTATATGTCGAAGTTGCAGAACCACCATCTTACGGTGAAAGACTGCAACAGTAAGGGTAAACTTTGCGCATATCGCGGAACTCTCGGCGGAATTGCCGGATTTGCCGGAGATGCTGAGTTTACCAATTGCGAATGGAGAGGCTCTTCCGTGGCCGCGACTTCCAACAAGGCGGACAACCAGGCCTCTGAAAAGGGAGGCATCTCCGGAGCCCTCAGCAAGGCGACCGTAACAGGATGCACCGCCAGAGGCAATCTGGAGGGGATGTGCTACGGATCTGCCGAGACCGGCGATGCCGGCGGCATAGTGGCATATGTGGTCCCCGGCGATTCTGTGGTGGTGAGCGGCAGCAAGTACTACGGCGAAGTCACCAACGGACGTCTCACTGGCAGCACCACCTATCGTGGTATCCAGGGAGGCATCATCGCAAGGAACGATGCGGAAGGCACCAAGATAGAGAACTGCTCTTATGGCGGCAAGGTAGGCGAGAACTCGATAACTGCCGGCAATGTAGCCACTTACGCGGTCGACTACCACGACAACGGAGCCAGCGGCGCGGATACTTATTCTCCGAGCAAGATAAAGCCGACCACTGTAACCGGAATATCATACTGGACTGGTAATTAAAGATAGATGAAAAGATATCTAATACTGTTTTGCCTGTGCGCGCTGGCGGTTGCCTGCGGGAAGGACAATCCTGAAGGCGGCTCGAGCAAGAAACTGCCGGTGAGCATAGTAGGCTCGGTAGTCGGAAACGACGGCACTCCCTTGGCGGACGTCGTCGTCTCCGACGGGCTCAATTGCGTTAAGACGAATGCATCCGGCCGCTTCGAACTGCGTTCGGACCTGACGACCACCGAATACGTGATTGTTTCGACCCCGGCAGGCTGGTCGGCTCCCGTCACCAGCGGCCAGGCAGTGTTCTGGAAGTTTCTCAAGGACTGCACGGTCGGCACCGACGGCAAGTACGACATTACTTTCACGCTGAACAGGATAGCGAACCCCGAGCGCTACACCGTGTACATCTTCGCCGATCCGCAGCCTCGCAAGCATACGGCCCCCACAGACCAGTATGCCTACTCGTCCCTGGCCTGCTGCAGCGATATGTACAATGATATGAGGGAACTGAAGGCGACTATGACGGGCCGTCCGGTTTACGGCATATGCCTCGGCGACGTCGTGCATCAGGACCTTACGCTGCTTTCCAACTACAAGGCGGGAATGGCCACCACGGGCATAAGCACTTACAACATAATTGGCAACCACGACCAGGAACACATACTGAATGTTCCCGACAAGGATGCTTCCAAGGGCTTCGAGGCTGAAATGGGCCCCGTGAACTACTCCTTCAATTTGGGCAACATCCACTTCCTGATGCTGGACAATATGATTTCTCCGGGTCCGGATACCGGCAAATACAGCGACGAATGCGCAACCGGACTGAGGGATGATATATGGACCTGGGTGAAGAACGATCTTGCCTTCGTACCCAAGACCGCTACCATTATGGTCTGCGCCCATTCGCCTATGTTCAAGAGTAAGGACGGCAATCGTTCGGGAGCGCATCTCGGCGATCTCAAGAACATCCTTTCGAGGTACGCCAAGTCCTACGCATGGGCCGGACATACCCACTCCACCTTCAACTATGTGAACAAGTCCAACGAGAAGGAGGTCGAAACCCATACCCTGGGCCGCGTGACCGGAGCACTCTGGTCCAACGAATACCAGAGTTCCAACGGCACGCCCCGCGGTTATGTCGTGCTCGAGTACAATAACGGCGAAATCAGCTGGAAGTTCAAGCCCATCTATTGGCAGACAGGCTCGTACCAGAGCGGAAAGACCCAGCCCGCATATACCTATCGCGACTGGAATTACGATTCCAACGGCCGCGCGGTGATGAAGAAAGACGGGAGCAATCTTACCGATGCCTACCAGATGCAGGTTTACGGCACCAAGGTATACAACGAGAACGACAGTTACGTCTACGCCAACATCTTTATGTGGGACGAAAAGTGGGGGACTCCGATTCTGACGGTTGGCGGCGTGCCCACTCCGATGAGCCGTGTCACCGACAAGGGCAGTAGATACTCCTACAGCAACTGGGAACTCAACAAGTTCTATTGGGAAACCCGCAGGCTTTCGGTGTTCCAGGACGAATACAAAGAATCTTTCGACAACTGCACTTCGGTTTTCTGCGGCTATGTGAATACTACGAGCGGCACCGGCACTATCAGTGTCAAAGACCGCTTCGGCAACACTTATTCTTCTGAAGTTACTTGGTAATGAAAAGATTTTTCAGCATAATTCTCGTATTTGCCATAAGCCTTCCGCTGTTCGCGGGGGGCATCGGCAACGCAAAGGAACTGCAGGCTTTCATCGAGGCGTGCAACGCCGGGGCCGACCTTTCGCAATGGTATGATGCCGACAGCGTGGTGGTTCTCACCGCGGACATCAATCTGGCGAAGGCGAAGAAGATGCCCCAGGTGATTTCCTTCGGCGGACGTCTCGACGGCAAGGGCCACAGGCTCATCGGCTGGAAGGCCACCGCAGGTCTCTTCAAGGCCCTGAACAAGGGCGCGGAGGTGCGCGGAGTCGTCATCGACGCCAGCTGCAGCATGAAGATAGTCTCCAAGGGAGAGGAACTTCGCGCGGGCTTCATCGCCGACTTCAATGCGGGCACGGTGGTAGACTGCGAGAATCACGGAAACATCTCCCACAATTGCTCCTATGCTACGGCTCCCGCCTATGTGGGAGGTCTCGTGGGCTTCAACCGCTTCGTCGTGAGGGAGTGCCGCAACTACGGCAACATCTCCTCCGACACTGCGGGTGAATACAAGGAAACCGTTTCGGTATGCCTGGGCGGAATTGCCGGAGCAACGGCTCCCAAGCCGGCGAACGGCGCGGTGCTGGTGCATTGCGAGAACTACGGAGCCATCAAGGCGGTCACAAGTCTCTCGGCGGCATTTGCCGGAGGCATCGTGGGCGCGGCCGGCCGTGGAACAGTGAAATACAGCGTCAACCGCGGCGCCGTGGATGTGGACATCCGCGAAGCCGAGGACGGCAAAGCTACGGGCGTCGCCCGCGTGGGCGGCATCTGCGGCCAGACCAAGACCGACATCGACCGTTGCGACAACTTCGGCCCCGTTTCTTCCAAGGGAGCCTGCGCGGCGGTGGTGGGAGGCATCAGCGGAATGCCTCACGACAACCTCGTGGTCGTGGACTGCATCAATTTCGGAGAGATAGTGTCGAAAAACGAGTCGCCCTCCAATGTCGGCGGCATCTGCGGCAATCTCCGCCGTCCCGTGCGCGTGCGCGAGTGCGTCAATTATGGTAAGGTGGTGTTCGACGGCGTGAGCTCCCGTGCGAGGAGCACCGCCGGAGGCATCGTGGGCAGCATGTCGACCACGAAGGACGCCACCGAAGGCGCCTACGTGCGCAACTGCTTCAACCACGGCGAAGTCTATGCCGGACCTGCAGGAAACAAATACGATGCGAACAACCGCAACGCAATTCACGCAGGCGGCGTGGTTGGTTGCGCCGAATTCCGTCCGGGAGTACGCGCTTTCGTGAAGGATTGCTCAAACGACGGCAAGGTCACCTGCGCATCGGGCCGCAAGGGCGACATCTGCGCTTCGGCGGTATCGGTGGTAACCGGAGGTTCCTTCCCCGACGACTATGTAAAGGTGCTCGATGCGGTTCCCGCGGAAGGCAATGTGACGGGCAGCGTCAAGAACTCCGCAGGGGAGGGCCTCGAGGGAATAGTGGTCACCGACGGCCGCCAGTGCGTGAAGACTTCTTTCGACGGCAACTTCTCCATGAACAGCGACCTTGCGGAAGCGAAATTCATATACATCTCCCTTCCCGGCAATGCGATTATTCCCACGAGGGAAGGCGTTCCGCAGTTCTTCCGCCGCATTCCCCGCTATTCCAGGGCGGTGAGGGCCGATTTTACCCTCGACCTGAGGGCTGAAGCTCCCAAGGATTATACCGTGATGATGATTGCCGACCCCCAGGTGCGTCCCTACGGAATGGACGGCTCGATGGAGGCTTGGAACGATGTGGTCGCGCCCGACGCGGAGGCCTTCCGCGCTTCCTGCAGCGGAGATGTCTATTCCATCAACCTCGGCGACCTCGTGTACAACTTTATGTATGCCTGGGACGACTATATGGATGTGGCCGCGAAGATCAACTGCCCCACTTTCAACGTGATAGGCAACCACGACTACGACCAGGCGAACCTCTTCGAGACCGAGCAGGGCAACATTTATTACGAGACCTATGTCGGGCCCGAGCACTTCTCGTTCGAGCTCGGAAACCAGCATTACCTGGTGCTCAACACCATCCTCTACGACCGCAAGACTCCCAAGGACAAGTATTACTACGGCCTTGACGACCGCACTATGGAATGGCTCGAGAACGACCTGGCATCCGTGTCCAGGGACAAGATAATCATTGCGTGCTCCCACGCCCAGCTCTTCAAGAAGGACGGCACGAGCCCCAACGGCTCGCACGGCGCTCGCAACAAGAACTACAAACGCTACCGCAAGCTGCTTGCTTCGTTCAAGCACGTATACTCGTGGAGCGGACACTATCATCAGAATTACTATTATAATTACGCCGGCAAGGAGAATGAAACCAAGCACGGCGCACCCAATATCGAAAGCATCTGCGTGGCGCGCTGCACCGGCGGCCTGCGCTCCAACAAGGCCCTCGACCCTTCGGGAGTGCCCCAGGGCTATGTGGTGATGAGCGTCAAGGGCGACGACGTCGAGTGGTACTACAAGAGCGTCGGCAGGGATGCCTCTTACCAGATGCGAACCTATTCCCCCGTGGTCACCGGCGACGGCAGCATCCAGGCGATCGCCTGGAACTGGTCCGAAGGATGGACAGTACCCGCCGTCTATGTGAACGGCGAGAAGATAGGGGAGATGGAAGAATTCCGCGGCAAGGATCCCGGCTACGTGGCCCTCTACAACGAATTCATCCCCACCATCAAGGACAAGCGCGCCCGCGAATGGGCCAGCCCCGCCGACACGCGCCTCTTCCGCTACGAACCCGCCGACAACGTGCGCTCCGCGGAAATACGCACCACCGATATGTTCGGTCACGAATACGTACAGACTGTAAGTTGGTAATTATCAATTAATACAATTCATAAATTATGGTTTACAAACAAAAATCTTTGCGGCCTCCATATGAGGCCCCCGATGTCTCCACGATGCTGGAGTGCATCGAAACTCCGTTGCTGGTAAGCGCGGACAATGTAGGTATAGATGATATTACAGAAGAAAATCTGAACTGGTAGTATGAAAGCACGTTATTTTGTTTTGCTTGCCGCGATGGCATTGCTGGCAAGCTGCGCCAAAGAGGAGAAGGCTCCCTTGGCTATTGAAAAGGGCACGACCGTCCTCCAGGTCGGGATTGCTTCTGAAACTGCACAACCCGCTCTCGCGTCCAAGACCTATATGGGCGAGAAGGATTCCCAGAACCACCGCAAGGTGTACTGGTCCAACGGCGACCAGATCAGTGTTAACGGTGTCGCTTCCGCAGCCCTTGCAGGGCTCGAACCCAAGGCGGCTTCCGTGAAGTTCACTTTCGAGGGAGTTCTCAATACCCCTTACAAACTGCTCTATCCCTCTTCCATCAGGCACGGCGACTATTATGTCGACCTTCCTGCCGTCCAGGAATACAAGGATACCACCTTCGCCGACGGAATGTTCCCGATGGCAGGCTATTCCGAGGATGGGCAGAACATCGTGATGCATCATCTTTGCGCTCTCTTGAAGATTTCGATTCTTCAGGCCGCGACCGATGCCGACACCGACGATATCGTCGCAGTGCGCTTCAAAGGCCGCAACAACGAGCAGGTGAGCGGTACTTTCGAAATCAGCTACGACGGCCACTCTCTGGGTGCTGCGACCGGTTCCGACGGCGACCTCCAGGTGAAGGTCGTTCACAGGCAGGCCACTTCCACCTCGAAGGCGGTCGACTACTACATCGTCATTCCCGCCCGCGCTTACAGCGACGGCTTCGACGTGACCGTTCAGGATGCAAAGGGCCACATTATGACCAAGAGCAAGAGCGGCTATCAGTTCCCTGAAGCCGGCCACCTTCTCACAATGGCTCCCTTCGAGTTCGTTCCCACCGGCACCGAACTTGGGGTCGAGATTTCCAGCGCTGCCGACCTCGTGAAATTCGCGAAGGATTATAACGACGGTAAATATGCTGGACAGGAAGATCTCGTTGCCACCCTTACTCAGAATATCACTTTCGATGCTTCTTCTTCGGCTGCTTTCAATACTGAGGGCGGTATTGGAAGTGCTTATGGCGGAAGCAATTACTTTAAAGGTGTCTTCAACGGCAACAGCAAGACCATTTCCGGCCTTGTAGCGACAGTTCCGCTTTTTGGTGGAATTGACGAAAGCAGTACTGTTAAGGATTTCAGCATAAGCGGTGGTTCGTTCACCTTTACCCGTGCGGCGGCGACCGGCAATCTTTATTGTGGTGCCATCGCAGGTTATCACAAGGGTTTGTTGAGCGGTGTTACCGTGAGCTCCAATGTTGCATTGGGGGCAAAGAGCGATGTCGAAGGCGATACTGCCTTCGGTGGACTTGTGGGGCGTCTTGCAAGCACGGGAACGATTGACGGCTGTACTTATTCAGGTCATCTCTCCACCCCTTCGGGATATGTAACCAAGACCAACGCTGTCAATATTCTCGTTGGTGGACTTGCCGGATACTCTCAGTCTACGACTACGTGCGTGAAAAACTCCCATATGCAAGGTACGATTGATCATGCTGCTGTTACTACCGCTCCTACTGCGAACAACACTACGCCGTTCCTTATGCTTGGAGGAATAATCGGTAAGAATGCCGGTTCCATTACAAATTGTGATACCGCATGCCTTGACGACTCCGAAGACGGAGCCATCAGTTATACTGCATCGGATGGCAACTCTTATTATGCTACAATCGTAAATCATGCAGGACAAATCCATTGCCTTGCAGAGGGTGGTATTGTGGGCTACAACTATAATGGAGCTGTTGTTTCCGGTTGCACAAACAACGCAAAGATTATTACGAACGTTGTTGCGGATGCTGATCTCAAGGCCCGTTACTTCAGGATTGGAGGCATAGCAGGTATGAATATGTCAGCAACTTCGGGTACTACCAAGGTTACGGGATGCAATAATTACGGAGAAGTAATCAATTCTTCCTCACCACGTCTTCAGTCTTCAGGTGGTATCGTTGGCTGGAATTCGGCAGAAGTATCCTCATGTACGAATTATCCCGCAGGTAAGTTGTCCTTCATAACTGCCGGAACGGGAAACACTGATGTACGTAACGCTTACGCCGGAGGTGTCATAGGTGAGAATTCCGGATCTGGCATTTCGGATGTGCATAACGAGGCCGATCTTGAGGTCCTCGCTGTGGAAAATAATGTTACCAACTATGGTGTGCGTTTGGGCGGCGTCGTGGGATCGACAAGTGCGGCTTTGAATGGTGGAGAGACTACAAAGAATATTACAAACACAGGTAAGGTTTATGCCTCATTCGGCGTTTTCGGAGCCAGTACAAGTGGGATTAATATCGGTGGTATAGCCGGATATAGCTCTGCGTCTGTGAGTTATGCTGTTAATAAAGGGTATGTTCTTTTCTACGGAACAAGTGGAACGACTGTCATGAAGTATATTTACGTGGGTGGTGTTGTTGGAAATATGGACGCTTCTGGCAGTATTACAGGCTGCAGTAATGAGCATACTGCAACTGCCAATTCCGGTGAAGTATATTTTTATTTTGACAACAACGTTACAAAGCATTCGCTAAACTACGCCGGAGGTATTCTGGGTTATTCCAAAAAAGGTGTGAATATTTCTGGCTGTACGAACAATGGATATATCCATGGTGGTAATGGTGGAACGAATAAGGGATCTGCCACCTGCTTTGTGGGTGGTATTGTCGCTTATCTTGAAGGTACCGGATCGGCAATCAGTAGTTGTGTTAACAATGGCAATATAAACAATCATCAAAGGAACAACACCTATGATACCAAATCCAATTCCACTTATACTGGGGGTATTGCTGGCGAAGTGATAGGTACGAGTGATAACAGAGTTTCAATTTCCAACTGTACTGTTTCACCCACTGATTATGTAATTAGTCACAGAGGATATGTTGGGGGCGTGGTTGGTTATGCAGAGTATGCTGATATTAGTTCTTGTTCTCACAATAAGAATTTTGACGATGCAACTACTAGTTCTGCGTACTTCGTAGGAGGCGTTGCCGGTTGGCTTGTGAATTGTAACTTGACTTCCTGCACGTGGAGCGGCACATCGGTTGATACCTCTCAGCTCCAGGCCAATGGCGCTGGCGGTATCGCATCCAAAATGGATGGCGGTAAGCTCGATGGATGCAGTAGCTACATGACTTCAATAAAGAAAGGAGGAGCGGCGGTTGCCGGAGGTGCTTTGATAGGCGTCGCATCTAATACTCCTACAGTCATTAATTGTCACTATAAGGCTTCGATTAACGGTGCGGCATCGAGTATTGCCAGCTCGGGAGATCTCTCTGCCAGCAGTACCGGCAATGTTGCCGATCTGTAATAGTTATAATTGAATACTCTCTCATCAATCGGGGTGCTTCGGCGCCCCGATTTTTGTATAAAATAAATCTTAAAACATACGAAAACATAAAAAGTTTCGTGTTAAAACTTACTTTTCCTGTTTTCAATATGCTAAAATGCTATACTTGCACCCGGATACCCTTTGTGGTTTGCAAATTGTTTAGTACATTTGCAACATCATTTGCTGTAGTCCTTCGGGACATTTATTACTCAAAATGGTATCCTGCCCTAACAGGATACCATTTTTGCTTTACAACTGAGAGTGGTGCTTCTCAACACCCCGAAATTCCTTCCGAGTAATAAAAGAACAGTTAATGATAAAAGGAATAATCAGCGTCCAGTTGACACTGCGCCTAGGGTACAGTCGTCGACAACGGCTCGCGAAGGTTCGGGCTTACGTCCGATACCGGAACGGCCGTCTCGAAAGGGTGCGCTCCTACTATCGCCGCCGTTAGGGCTGCGATGATGGCTTGAGCGCCATTCTTACGCCGCTTCGTGCGGCTGACTTCATCCCACCTCAGTTGCGGATAGCCGTCAGTAATGGCGGCTATCTTTGCGTTTAGCGGCGGGGATTAATAGAAAAAATCGTTATATTTACATTTTGTAATTAATAACGCTGAAATGAAAGGTTTTTCCATTTGGAAGATGGCGGTTGCGACGGTTCTGGCGGCGCTTTGCCTGCAGGGGACAGCCGTGGCGCAGAAGAATGTCGATCCGCTGGAGAAGGACTGGGCCAACTTCAGGAGGTATGCCGAAAAGAACGCCCGGGTGAAGACCAGGCCAGTGGCGGTGCTGATGGGCGACTCCATCACCCAGAACTGGGCCAAGTTCGACACTCCCTGGCTGGATGAGCACAACATCCTCGGCAGGGGAATCAGCGGCCAGACCTCGGCCGAAATGCTCGTGCGCTTCCGCGCCGACGTCATCGACCTGAAACCCGAGTACGTACATATTCTGGCGGGCATCAACGACATCGCCTGCAACAACGGCCGCATCAAGGTGGTGAACGTCTTCAAGAACATAGTTTCGATGGTGGAACTCGCAAAGTACAACGGCATCAAGCCCATCGTCTGCACCACCACCCCTGCGAAGGAATTCGGCTGGCGCAAAGGATTCCCCGACCCGCGCCCGAGCATCGACAGCCTGAACACTATGATTACCGCTTACGCAATAGCGAACGACATAACCCTGATAGACTACTTCACCGCACTCAAGGACGACGATGGTGGCCTCGACAAGAAGTACCAGGGCGATGCGGTGCATCCGGCCCTCCCGGGCTACAAGGTGATGGAAGCCCTGCTTCTGGAAGCTATAGAAAAGGATAAGGCCAAGGCGAAACAATAATGTTCAAAGCATTCAGATATATCTTCGCGGCGATTGCCGCCCTCTGCCTTCTTCCTATAGCCGGGTGCGAGAGGGAACCCGTAGGCGCGCAGCAAGAGACCACGCTCCTGAGCGTCTCGCTCGAACAGGCGACCAGGACCTATATGGGCGCCGCTGACGCGCAGGGCAGGCGCAAGGTCTACTGGAGCAACGGCGACAGGCTCGCGCTCAACGGAATCGCCTCGGAAGCTCTTTCCGGGCTGCCGGAGCAGACAGGCTCGGCTACCTTCACGTTCAACGGAGTGCTGAACCATCCGTTCCGTCTGCTCTATCCGGCTTCGTTCTACAAGAACGCGACCACCATAACCCTTCCTTCGGAACAAAGCTATGCGGCTGGTGGTTTTGCGACCGATGTCGAGCCGATGGCGGGATATGTTTCGGGCGAGGGCGGTTCGGTGTCGCTTTCGCATCTCTGCGCGATACTTCACTTTAGCATAAAGAAGGATTCGGAGGTAGAGGCGGGAAGCCTTGCGACCGTTACCTTCAAGGGCAATGCGGACGAACAGGTCTGCGGCGACTTCACGATAGATTACGAGAATAAAACCATATCTCCTGCCGGCGACGGAAGCCTGCTTACGCTCAATGTGGGCCAGGCTCTTTCGACGGCTACCTCGCTCGAGCTTTATCTTGTGGCGCCTGCCGGAACGTATTCCAACGGCTTCACCGTGGCGTTCAAGGACGATGCGGGCCGTACTATGACGAAGCGCAAGTCCGGAGAGGTGGTGCTGGCTGCGAGCAAACTTGTCAGTATGCCGCCCGTCACATTCGTGCCGTTCCCATACGGTACCGAATTCGGCATCGACGACATCGAAGAGGAGGTGCTTCCTCCTGACGGATTCAATGTGAAGGGCCGGGTTGTGGACAGCGAAGGAAAAGGGCTCGAAGGAGTGGTGGTTTCGGACGGCGAAAAGTGCGTGCTTACCTGCTCCGACGGCAGTTTCTATCTGGAAAGCGAACTCTCGTCAGCCAAGTATGTGCAAATCAGCACCCCTGCAGGCTATCTGCCTCAGCTCGATGGCGGCAAACCAAGGTTTTATAAGAGATTCGACGACATCACGCCCCAGGGAGGGATATACGATTTCGGAGATTTCGAACTGGAGCCAATGAATGACAAGGACAATTTCACCATATTCTTCACGGCCGACCTCCAGCCACGTTCCCGCTCCGCTGAATGGGACAAGTTCGCCTATCAGGGGCTCGACGTATGCCGCGACCTCTACCGCGACCTGCAAGAAACTGCGGCCGGAATCAGCGGAAGACAGGTCATAGGCATCTGCCTCGGAGATATCGTCCACGAGAATATGGGTAATCTGGAAACCTACGCACTCCAGAAACTCCCGAATCTCGGCTATCCTACCTACAATATTATCGGCAATCACGATTACGATACTTCCGCAGCTGACGATGATGCCGGAGCGGCGCCTTTCGAATCGTATTTCGGCCCCCGCAACTATTCATTCAACTTGGGCAGTATGCATTTCGTGATGCTGGACAACATCCAAATGTATAAGGCTGACGGGAGACTGGCTTCTTATAACTACGGCCTGAAAGACCGCACCTGGACCTGGCTGCAGCGCGATCTCGCATTTGTGCCCAAGAGTACGACCATAATGATCTGCGCGCATTCCACTATGTTCAAGGTGGAAAGCGGGGGAGAACGCGGTTCCAACGAGAACACGCTCCACGGAGCCGAGTATCAGCGCCTCTTCAGCACTTACGATAAGGTGCACGACTGGGCAGGCCATGCTCACAGTACTTTCAACTACATTTACGAATCGGGTTTCCGAAAGGGTATGGAGGTTCATATCCTTGCGCGTTCCTGCGGTGAGTTGTGGACCAATGAATATCTTAGCAACGGCACGCCCCGTGGTTACACGATTGTCGAGGTGCGTGGCGGCGAAATCGATTCCTGGCGTTTCCATCCTCTCAAATACCAGAATGTCACGCATTTCGTCGGCGTAAACGGCGAGCCGGATTATATCTGGCGCGATTGGGATTACAATGCTTCCGGCGTTGCGATAATGCGCGACAGCGGCGAGCCTCTGGACGACAGCTACCAGATTCACGCATATCCTCCGCAGGCTTACGGCAACAATTACGTATATGCCAATGTGTTCCTCTGGGACAGTGCATGGGGCTCTCCGACCTTCTCGCTGAACGGAGGCGCGGCACAGGATATGACCCGCATCACGGAAGGGGAGCGTTACGATCTCGCCTGTTATGAGTTCCAGGATTATTACAAGAGGGAGGTTCCGACTCTGGCGGCAAGCGA
Organism: Bacteroidales bacterium; assembly: GCA_017614795.1. The sequence continues at coordinate 4,676 of JAGABD010000085.1, read as the reverse complement.
CAGTTACAAGATCACCCTGGATTCGCCTCAGACAATGTTCCGCGTACCTTGCGATGCAACTCATGGCAACGGCACCGTGAGCGTGACGGACCGCTTCGGAACCACTTATACAAGAACCATCAGCTGGTAAGATATGAGAAGATTATTTACAGCGCTTTTATTTACGGTCCTCTTGCTGGCGGGTTGCAGCGATGCGGGCAGCATAGTGGTGATGTCCTACAATGTGCGCAATTCCAGCGCGCAGGATGGCGACAACGCCTGGGAAATGCGGCGCAGCGCCACTCCGGCGATGCTTCGCGACGTGAAACCCGACGTGTTCGGAGTGCAGGAGGCCCTTCCCGACCAGGAGGCCTACATTCTTGAGAAATGCCCTGAGTACAAATGCTACGGCATCGGACGCAATGACGGAGTCGAGGGAGAGCGGATGGACGTTTTCTACAACACGAAGCGCCTCGCCCTTATGGCCTACGGCACCTGGTGGCTCAGCGAGACTCCCGACGTGCCTTCAACCGGCTGGGACGCGAAATATCCCCGCACCGCGACCTGGGTTCTGCTGAAGGACCTCAAGTACCGCAAGCCTTTCTATCTCGTGAACACCCATCTCGACCATAAGGGGGTGAATGCCCGCCGCAACGGTCTGGCGATGGTGGTGAACAAGATCAGGGAGATGAATCCGGACGTGCCCCTCATCCTGATGGGAGACTTCAACGTGGAGCCCGGCGACAGCTGCCTGGTGGATGTCGACAGCCTCCTGCTGAGCGCCCGCGTATGCGCGAAGCACAGTGACGACACCCCGTCCTTCAACGGCTTCCGCGGCCCCGAGAAGACAATCGACTACATCTATTTCAGCGGATTCAAGGGCGCCGACGACTTCGCCGTGGTGACGAAGGAATACGACGGCAAACCCTTCATCTCCGACCATTATCCGATAGTGACAACATTAAAATACTAGTATAAAATGAGTGTTCTTGACTATTTCAAAATGAGCGGACCCGCCGAGTATAAAGTGCCGGCGGAAAAGGTCGACAAGACCTACAGGCGCCTGCGTTTCCAGGCCTTCCTTGCGGGTACATTCGGCTACGCTCTGTATTATGTCTGCCGCCTTTCGATGGGCGTTATGAAGCAGCCCCTCATCGATGCGGGCCTTCTCAACGCCACCCAGCTCGGTATCATCGGAGCGTGCCTCTACTGGGCCTACGCACTTGGCAAGCTGGTGAACGGCTTCCTCGCCGACAGTTCCAACATCAAGCGCTTTATGGCTTCGGGCCTCGTAGTGTCGGTGCTTATGAACTTCACTATGGGAATTCTCGGCGTGGCAGCCCTCAAGGGAGCTATTGCAACGGGCGCCCTCTTCATCGTCTTCGCCATCTGCTGGGCGGTGAACGGCTGGTCGCAGAGTATGGGCGCCCCTCCGGCAATCATCGCTCTTTCCCGCTGGTACCCGCTTCGCATACGCGGCACCTATTACGGCTTCTTCAGCTCTTCCCATAACATCGGCGAAGGCCTCTCCTTCGTGTTCGTGGGTATGCTGGTGGCCACTTTCGGATGGAAATGGGGCTTCTTCGGAGCTGCGCTTGCCGGCGTGCTGGGCATCCTCATCATCATGTTCTTCCTCCACGACAATCCCGAGAGCAAAGGTCTTCCTTCGATCGAGGTGCTGTCCGGAGAAGGAGGGGAGAAGGTGGAACTTACCGCCGAGCAGAAGCGTGCCGAAACCCGCCGCCTTCAGGCTGCGGTCATCCGCAACCCCGGCGTGTGGATTCTCGCGCTCGCCAGCGCCTTTATGTATATGAGCCGCTACGCCATCAACGAGTGGGGAACCATCTTCCTGCAGGAGACGAAGGGATATGACCTCGCGGGCGCAGCGACCATCATCGGCATCAATCCCATCTTCGGTATCATCGGTACCGTGGTGTCCGGCTGGCTGTCCGACGCGGTGTTCAAGGGCGACAGGAAGTATCCCGCCTTCGTGGCAGGTATCCTCGAGGCCATCGCTCTCGCCATCTTCCTCTTCGGAGGTCCTTCCAAGTGGGTCAACGTGGTGGCTATGGTGCTCTTCGGAGTCGCCATCGGAGTGCTCATCTCCTTCCTCGGAGGCCTTATGGCGGTGGATCTCGTGCCCCGTCAGGCTACCGGCGCGGCCCTCGGTATCGTGGGTATGGCATCTTACGCAGCGGCCGGTCTGCAGAACGTGGTGACCGGTCTCATCCTCGACAAGAACATTATCGAGGTGAACGGCGCGCAGGTGCACGACTTCACCTATGCAAGCTGGTTCTGGCTTGGAGCCGCCTGCATATCCTTCCTGCTCCCGGTGCTCAACTGGCGCCGCAAGCAGCAGGTTATCTAAAGGGTATCCTGTTTAAGGCTCTCTACGTATCGATTGATGCGTGAGAGTTGCATCGGAATATTTATGCTTTGCGGGCATTGCGGCAAGCAGTGCCCGCAACTTATGCAATGGTCGGCTTGGCGCACCGTGGGGATGGCCTTGTCGTAGCTTGCCAGATATGCCTTCTTGAGTTTGAGATAGTCCTTCTGCTCGCGGTTGCGGGGGAATGTGTTCTCGGTGATGCTGTCGTTGTAGTGCCGGAAAATGCCGGGGATGTCGATTCCCCAGGGGCAGGGCATGCAGTATTGGCAGCCGGTGCAGTTGATGGTGGGATACTTCATCATCTGGTCTCCCATCTCGTGCATGAACTCCAGTTCATCTTCGGTGAAAGGCTTGAAGTTGCAGAAGGTGCGCAGGTTGTCGATCAGCGGATCCATCGATTGCATTCCGCTGAGGGTGCAGAGCACGCGGGGATAGCTTCCGCAGAAGCGGAATGCCCAGGAGGCGATGGACCAGTCGGGTTCGCGGGCCTTCAGCTGCTCGGCGATGTCGGAGGGCACGTTGGCGAGCCTTCCGCCCAGAAGGGGCTCCATTATGATGACGGGGATGCCTCGCTTGTCCAGTTCGGCGTACAGATACTCGGCGTTTTCGTTCCAAATGCCGTCGGCGTGCCTCCAGTCGATGTAGTTCATCTCTATCTGGCAGAAGTCCCAGTGGATTTCGCCGGTGTCGTGCAGATGCATGAAGTCGTCGAAGGCCTGCTTCTTGCCGTGGAAGGAGAACCCGAGGTTGCGGATGCGTCCCGCGGCCTTTTCAGCCAGAAGGAAATCTATCATCCCGTTGTCCACGTACCTTTTGCGGAACGCGTCCATTCCGCCGCGCCCGATGGCGTGCAGCAGGTAGTAGTCGAAATAGTCCGTATGCATCTCCTCGAAGGAGTCGCGGTACATCTTTATGGAGTTCTCCGGATCCATTTCGCGGAAGTTGGAGAGCTTGGTGGCGATATAGTAGGATTCGCGCGGATATCTTGCCAGAGCCTCTCCTGCGGCCCTTTCAGACAGACCTTGCAGGTAGGCGGGAGACGTGTCGAAGTAATTGACTCCGTGGGCGATGGCATAGTCGACCATCTCGTTCACTGCCTTCTGGTCGATGACCTTCTGCCCGTCCTTGTCCACCATCGGCCAGCGCATGCATCCGAAGCCCAGCAGCGACACGCGGTCGCCGTTGGCGGGGTTGATGCGGTATTCCATTTCGCCCTCCGGCAGGGGAGCGGCGGCTTTTTTGCCTTTGCCCGGCAAACAGCTCGCCGCGACGGCGCCTATGCCAGCGGCGCCTGTGATTTTGAGGAAGTCTCTCCGGTCCATGGCGCTAGGATTTAAGATGTTCGAGGCGTCCGTTCACCGTAATGGCGCTGATGGGTCTCGCAGGGCAGAGGAATTCGCAAGCGCCGCAGCCGATGCAAAGCGATTCGTTCACGGCAGGAACGCGGGTGCCGGCAGGCCCGGGAACCATGGAGATGGCCCCTGCGGGGCATTTCTGCGCGCAGTTGCCGCACTGGGTGCCTTTTTCGGCGATGCACAGCTCGCGGTCGACGCTCGCCGTGCCGATATGGTATTGGGTCTTTTCTTCCTTGCTGATGAGCTCGATCGCGCCGGTAGGGCAGTATTCCGAGCAATTGGTGCATTCGGGACGGCACCACCCGTTCTCGAATCCCATCTCAGGCTGCATGAAACGCTCCGGCGAGGACGACGGCCTCAGCACCTTGTTGGGGCAGTGGGCTATGCAGAGCTGGCAGGCGGTGCATTTCGAATAGAAGTCCTTGACGCTCTTGGTACCCGGAGGCGTAATTGGCACTGTCCTCTTTATCGTCTTTTTAGGCAGCACATTCGCCAAACCTCCGTCCGTTTTCTTCTGTCCCCTCAGCGCTATCACCGGCAACAGCATCGCCAGGCTCGCCAAAAAGGCTCTTCTTCCAGGGGCGGCGGGAGAAGGTTCCCCTTCGGAAACCGACTTCCAGGCAAACTTGTAATGCAACGCGTCGAATTTGCAGTCGCCGAGGCAGTCGAAACAGGCTACGCAACGGCTGTGGTCGATGCTATGTGTGTCGATATTGATGCAGGATGCCTTGCAGTTGTTCTCGCAGATGTGGCAATTTTTGCACTTGGCGTCATCGATCTGAGGGCGGAACATCGCGAAGCGCGAGAGAAGGCCGAGCGTGGTGCCTACGGGGCAGACGGTGTTGCAATATGTGCGTCCGCCTCGCCAGGCGAGAATGAGCAGGATGAGGAGCGTAACTGCCGCAACGATGAAGATGGGCAGGCTCCAGACCCAGGCCTTGTGAGGAATCAGG
>JAGABD010000084.1 GCA_017614795.1 Bacteroidales bacterium | reverse complement strand
GTACAACCCCGCTAACGGCCACATTTCCAACATCGGCGACAGCGCCCGCGTGGACATCTATTTCCCGAAGAAGCCCAACGGACTCTGCATAGTGAACTGCCCGGGCGGCGGCTATCAGATCGTATCTTCCATAAATGAGGGTATGTGCGCCGCCGAATGGCTTACAAGCCAGGGAGTTACGGTCTGCAGCGTAAATTACCGCCTGCCCAACTACCACCGCACCGTTCCCCTCACCGACGTGCAGAATGCCTTCCGCTACTGCCGTGCCCATGCCAAGGAATGGGGCAGCGACAAAATCGGTGTGATGGGCTATTCCGCCGGAGGACATCTGGCCGCTACCGCATCGACCCTCTACCTCGACGAGATCACCCGTCCCGACTTCTCGATTCTGATTTATCCCGTCATTGACCTGGGTACCCTCAGCGTCACCCACATAGGAACCCGTCACGGTCTTCTCGGAGAGATTCCTTCCCAGGAAATCGTGGATCTCTATTCTCCCCAGAAGCAGGTCACTCCCGACACTCCCGAAACCTTCATCGCGCTCAGCTCGTATGACAACGTGGTGCCCCCGGTGAACAGCTTTATGTACTTCCAGGCCCTCCAGGAGCATAATGTCCCCTGCCAGATGCACGTCTACCCCATCGGCGGCCACGGCTGGGGCTTCTACCACGAGCCCTGGGAACCCGACCGCCTCCAGCAGTACCGCGAGGTCTTCTACGCCGACCTCGGCCGCTTCCTGAAGGACCAGGCTGGGAAGGAATAGGCCCGACTGCCTCCTCCTCCGCGTCGGCTTCGCCTCCGAAATCTCCCCCGCGACCCGAAAACGCTCTCGCACGGCGACGCCCTCGCCGACGAAAGGCCCCTTAGCTTTGTCTCGCCAGGGACCTTTTGCGTTTTGGCCGGTTTTTGCTAAAGGTCCCCTCGAAAATGGCGGGACCTTTTGCATTTTGGCCCTATTTTGCTAAAGGTCCCCTCAAAAAAGGCAGGACCTTTAACATATTCCCCTTATATCGTAAAAGGTCCCCCGAAATTTGGCAGGACCTTCTACATTTTTCGCCTTTTTTGCAAAAGGTCCTGAGTAGAAATCGGAATTACTGCTATCTTTGAAGTCGGATGATTGACAAGGAACAGAAATACCGCGAACTGCTGCGACAGGCGGAAGCGTTGGTGGCGGGCGAGAGTGATGTGATTGCCAGGATGGCTAACATCGCCGCGCTGCTTCACCGGGAGATGGGATTCTGGTGGACTGGGTTCTACAGGGTTGAAGGGGAAGAACTGGTGCTCGGTCCGTTTCAGGGACCTGTCGCGTGCTACAGGATAAAGAAGGGCAAGGGCGTCTGCGGGACAGCGTTGTCGGAGAGGCGTACGGTAGTAGTTCCGGATGTGGAGAAGTTCCCGGGCCACATAGCATGTTCGAGCGAAAGCCGCAGCGAGATAGTCGTTCCGGTGTGGCATAATAACGACATTGCGGCAGTTCTGGACATCGACAGCCGGGAGCTTGCGTCTTTCGACGAGATCGACCGAATCTGGCTGGAAAGAATCGCTGCTCAGACGTGTGGACCGCAGCGCGAAATCTGGTTTGCGGCCGGTTGCTTCTGGGGAGCGCAGAAATTCTTCAAACTTATTGATGGCGTGGACTTTACGGAGGTCGGTTTTGCCAATGGCCGGGTCCCGAATCCGAGCTATGAGCAGGTCTATACCGACACCACCGGCCACGCCGAATGCGTGCATGTCCGATACAATCCCGAAAGGGTTTCGCTTGAAGAACTGGCAGACCTGTATTTCAAGATTATCGATCCCCTCAGCCTGAACAAACAGGGCGGGGACGAAGGTACCCGCTACCGCACCGGCATTTATTACGGAGATGAGGCTGATCTGCCTGTTTTGGAAAAGGTCTTCGGGCGTGTCCGGCACGAACTCGGCGTCGATTCTCTGCCGGTGGAACTTCTGCCCCTTTCATCCTTCTATCCTGCCGACGAATACCACCAGGACTATCTCGACAAGAACCCCGGCGGCTACTGCCACCTGTCACCCTCGGTTTTTGCCCTCGCAAAAACCCTGAAACACTGAAAAAAAATCCTTTACTGGATAAATGCGACGATCTCGCCTTTGACTACCTCTTTGCCCTGGGGAGCCATAACGGCGAGGATGCGGCCTGATACGGCCGGAACGACTTCTTCGTGGCCGTAGTAGGTATCCACGAAACCGACGGCCTTGCCGGCTTCCACTTTGGTGCCGGCCACGGGTGCGGCGGATGCATCGTCCACATCTACGCCCCATAGCATACGGCCCTTGACGGGAGCCTGGACCGCGATTGCTTTCGGGTGCTGCTTCAGGAACTCTTCCGCATCGAATTCCGGTAGTTCCACCACGGGGCGCTTGACCACTATCGGGGCTCCGGCCTTTGCGCGGAATTCTTCCAACTCCTCGTTGAAACGCTGCTTGGCTATGCCGCTGCGGTAGTCGCGGTACTGGCGTTCGTGCATTGCAAGCTCGAAGAGCTCTTCGCGGTCGGGACCCTCCTCCCAGCCTTCTTCGCGCATCATCGCCTCGAACTTGGGCAGTTCGTCTGGATACTCGTCCTGAGGATTGCCCTCGTAGAATTCGAAGCCCTTTTCCTTTGCAAGCGCGACGATCTCCGGAGCGAGTTCGCCGGGAAGGCGGCCCATCTTGCCGAGAATCATCCCCCAGGTATCCCTGTCGATGGAACTCCAGCGGGGTTTGCCCTTGAGAGTGTCGAGCAGGTTCATCAGGGCGGTGTTCTTCACATACTGGCTGAAAGGTGTCACGAGCGGAGGATATCCGAGTCTGGGCCATACGTACTGCACTTCTTCGAAAAGCTTGACCATCAGTGCGTCGAGCGTGATTTCGGGCCTGCCTGCCGCACGTTCAGCCGCGTTGATCGCGCCCAGGAACGGCTTGAGGTCCGCCATCATCGAACCCATCATTCCGCCGGGAAGGCCGCAGCCCACCAGCAGCGAGGTCATCACCTTGTTCGCTGGGTTGATCCAGTATCCGAGAAAATCGTCGATGAACTCCTGCGTGAGAGCGCGCACCTGCATATAGGCGTCCATATTGATATCTTTCACGAGGAAGCCGTCGGCGCGGAGCATTTCGCGGATGGTGATCACGTCGGGATGCACCTTCCCCCAGGAGAGGGGCTCCACCGCCACGTCGAGACAGTCGGCTCCGGCGCGAGCTACTTCCAGCATCGATGCCGGCGAGAAACCAGGCCCGCAATGACCGTGATACTGCACGGCGATGTGCGGGTATTTCTTCTTGATTTCGGATGTCAGTCGAGCCAGGAAAGTCGGGCGGCCGATGCCTGCCATATCCTTGAGGCAGATTTCGTCGGTGCCGTACTCGACGAGTTTGTCCACCACGCCCATATAATACTCCACAGTATGTACGGGGCTGTTTGTGATGGAAAGCGCGGCCTGGGAAATCATTCCGGCCTTTTTGGCGTATTCCACGCTGAGGCGGAGGTTCCTGTGGTCGTTGAGTCCGCAGAAAGAACGGGCGATGTCAGTGCCCTGGGCTTTCTTGACCTTGAACATAAGTTCGCGCACGTCGGCGGGAACGGGGTTCATCCGGAGAGCGTTAAGTCCCCTTTCAAGCATGTGGGTCTGGATGCCGGCCTTATGAAACGGCGCCGTCCACTGCCACACGGCAGTGTTCGGGTTTTCCCCGAAAAGCAGGTTTACCTGCTCGAAGGCGCCGCCGTTGGTCTCGACGCGGTCGAACACTCCCATATCGATGATCGCCGGCGCTACGCGGACCAACTGGTCCACCCTCGGCACATACTTGCCGGAAGACTGCCACATATCCCTGTAGACCAGGGAGAACTTGATTTCTCTTGCCATAGCGACACAAAGATACAAAAATGCCCCGAGCTATTGTCCAGTTAAAATATTTTTGTACCTTTGCAGTCCCTTCGGGGCTACATGGTGCAATTAGCTCAGTTGGTAGAGTCCCAGATTGTGGTTCTGGTTGTCGTGGGTTCGAGCCCCACATTGCACCCCAAAAAGGAGAAGCATGCCGCTTCTCCTTTTTTGGTGCTTTCGGCGCGAGCGCCGAAAAACCTTTTATTAGGGGCCCGCCCCTAATGTACCCTGCGGCTCTGGGCCTCAGTCCTTCGGACCGGCCTTCGCCGTTCGCGCTGATGCGCTCATTTGTTGGCGGGTGCAAGTGGGGCTTTGCCTCTCAACCCCCTGTCGCAGAATAGAGGCGATCGTCGGCGAAGCTGAAGAAGGAGTCGTCGGCGAAGACGATGTGGTCGGTTAGCTGGATGCCGAAGGCGCTGCAGGCCTGCTTGACGCGTTCGGTTTGGCGGATGTCCTCAGGGCCCGGACGGGGATTGCCGGAAGGATGGTTATGCATCAGCACTATGGAGTGCGCGCCCCAGTCCAGCGCGGCTTTGAGCACCTGGCGGGAGTCGATTACAGTTGAGTTCATCGCACCCTGGGTGAGCTTCTGCCTGCCGACCAGATAGCAGGACACATTGAACCCAAGCACCCAGCACTCCTCGTGGTCCAGCCCCTTCAGCACCGGAGCCATCAGGTCGTAAACCATTCTCGCCGTAAGGAGCGGCCGTTTCTCCACCGGGGCGCCCTCCTGCAGGAATCGGCGGCCGAGTTCGAATGCCGCCAGCACCCCCGCAGCCTTGTAAGGACCTATTCCGGGAATGGCGCACAGCTTCGCGGCATTCCACCCGAAGAGCCGGACAAGGCTTCCGCCCGCCATTTTCAACAGCTTCTGGGCCAAATCTACTGCACTTTCTTCCCTTGTGCCCGTACGCAGGAGGACCGCCAGCAGCTCGGCATTCCCGAGTCCGCCCGGGCCGCGTTCCATCATCTTTTCCCGCGGCCGCTCCGCCGCGCACATCTCTTTCATTTTCATGTGCGCAAGGTGCGAAGACTTTTTCGAACAGGCGTTATAAAAACATATATTTCTTTCTTATTCAAAAAGATTTTTATGTTTTCGTAGGTCTTTGGTTTTTTCTTGAAGAAATACAGTTATACTTTTGCGGAATGAAACAGTATTTTCATTTCTGCTCACGTGGTTTTTCGCGTGAAATATTATTTGCAAACGAGGCGGAATTCGTCGCCGCCATGAACCGGATTGGCGTATGTTTGACAATAACCAGGGCGAAAGGGTTCGTCGTCACTATTGTCGCCTTTTGCCTGATGGACAACCATTTTCACTTTATCGTTTTTGGCGAAGAGGAGGCCTGTTCTTTTTTCGCGGAAACCTTCAAGAAACTGACATCTATGTGGGTGGCAAAGTATCGCGGATCGGCATTGTCGGAGCACATTGAACTTGGGCACTGGCCAATCGCGTTCAACAAGTTGGCTGAGAAAATCGTCTATGTCCTTAGAAATCCTGTTGCTGCCGGAATCAAGGTAACTCCGTGGGGATACAGATGGTCCTCAGGAATGCTGATGTTCAATGAAGCGTCGGTTGCCCCGGCCGAGTCCGTTAAGATGTCCGATCTCGGTGTCAGAGATATTTTGAGGAACTTTTATACAGCAGTTAATATGCCCGCGGACTGGCTTGTTCATAAGGCTTCTGCCAGTCTGGAGCCAAAGAAGCCTGTTTACATAATTTGGCCAGGATGCTACACCGATTACAGGACTGCAGAAAAACAGTTTCCGAGCATAGGACGTTTCATGTTCGACCTGAATAACAGCAACATAGACAAAGAGGTCGAAGAGGAAATGACAGCCGGGAACTTTTCGGTTCCGGATGGAGATGTACGTCTGCGGGCGGTAGAACTCTGCCTTGAATTGTACCGCAAAGACAGAATCGCAATATGCTCCGCGCAGGAGAGACTCGCCGTTGCCCGGTTATTAAAAAGGGAAATGGGTTGCAACGCCAAGCAACTGGCAAGGGTTCTTCGTCTCGATTCGCAGGACTTGTCAAAATTAGTCTAGGACCTTTTGCAAAAATGGCTGAAAACGTAAAAGGTCCTATCGAATTTCGGGGGACCTTTTACGATATAAGGGGAATATGTTAAAGGTCCTGCCTTTTTCAAGGGGACCTTTAGCAAAAATGGCCAAAAATGCAAAAGGTCCCCGGCCAGGTGCCGCGCGATGGCGTTTCAGAATTAGCAAAGTTGTAGAGGTATTCGGCATGTCGGGAGCCGGAGGCGCCTGGGGGCTGCCGATTTTGAGCAAAAGGTTCCCGGGGAGACGAAGCGGAGGGACCGTCCCGGACGGCGAGAGAATGAGGAGGCCCCGGAGGGGCGTGACACTAGTGAGCCGTCAGGGCCCGAAGCAGGTCGAGCCCTTTTGCGAAGCATGAGGCAACCCCAGGCTCCCCGATGGAAGCTGTTGAAAAAATTGTGGAAAATTTTGGAAGAAGGTGGAATAAAGTGGAAAATTTTTCTTACCTTTGTGCCAATTGCGTATATGAATTATGGTCACTTTCATCGGCGAATACGGCTCCAGGATTGACGACAAGGGGAGAATGGTCTTCCCAGCGCCGCTCAAGGGGCTGTTGCCGCCCGGTGGAGATATGAGGTTCGTGATCAAAAAATCCCTTTATTCGCCCTGCCTCGACATGTACACTTTCGAAGAGTGGGAAAGGCAGAGCGCCGAAGTGAAGGGCAAACTCAATTTCTTCAACAAGAAAGACGCAATGTTCTGGAGAGAATATATGCGCGACCGCGACGTGGTGGAGCCCGATCCCAAACTGGGCCGCATTACCGTGTCGCGCAAACTCCTTGAGTCCATAGGTGTAACCAAGGAAGTGGTTTTCTCCGGCAGTGACTTCAAGATCGAAATCTGGGCGAAGGAGAAATTCGAGGGGAGCCGCATTTCGGAAGAAGAATTCACTGCCCTGGCGGAGTCACTATCTGAAAAATAGATAGGAGATCCGCGAGCGTGTACCATAATCCCGTCCTGCTCTTCGAGAGCGTCGATTCCCTGATAACAAACCAATCCGGTTGCTATGCCGATGCCACGTTCGGTGGCGGCGGCCACAGCGCCGAGATTCTTCGCAGGCTCTCCCCCGAAGGCCGGCTGATGGCCTTCGACCGCGACGCCGACGCCGCGGCGAATGCCCTGCAGGACGAACGCTTCACGCTGATACACAACAATTTCAGATTCATACACAACTACACCCTCCTGAACTTTCCGGAGGGACTCGACGGCATCCTGGCGGACCTGGGAGTGTCGTCGCACCAGTTTGACACCGCGGAGAGGGGTTTTTCTTTCCGCTATAGTGCTCCTTTGGACATGCGAATGAACGTGCAGGGCGACAAGACTGCGGCGGATGTTGTCAATTCGTATACGCAAAACGAGTTGGAAACTATCCTCAAACTGTACGGAGAAGTGGAAAATGCCCGTAAAGTTGCGGGCCTGATCGCCGCCGCGAGGGCGGAATCCCCCATTCTCACTACAGATGACCTCGACAACGCCATCGCAGCGGCCCTGCCGTCTTTCGCAGAGCACAAATTCCTTGCTAAGGTCTACCAGGCCCTTCGCATCGAAGTCAACGGAGAAATGCGCTCGCTGGAGAAGTTCCTGGAAGGCGCGGCCCTTTCCCTGAAGAAGGGAGGACGCATCGCCGTAATCACCTACCACTCCCTCGAGGACAGGATGGTGAAGAACTTCTTCAAGTCGGGCAACGTCGAAGGACGCATCGAGAAAGACGTATACGGCCGCATCTCTGCTCCCCTGAAGCCCATCGGCAAGGCCATCGTGCCGTCGGAGGAGGAAATAGCCGCCAACACCCGCGCCCGCAGCGCGAAACTGCGAATAGCCGAAAGAATATGAGTGAACAGATACATACCAAATGGCGCATAGCCGACATCGGCACGCTGATCAAGAACAGCTTCCTCGCGATCATCAAGGGGGAACTGCTGCTCCGCATGCAGGTGGGCAAGCACTTCGCGAAATACCTGTACACTTTCATCCTCCTCGCCCTGCTCATCCTCATCAACCTTCTGGAAGAGAACACCCTGAGCAAGGTAGAGCGCAACAATGAAACACTGAAACAACTCGAAGTCATCTACTCCGACAAGACCTTCCAAGTCGCATCCATGAGCAGGCGTTCGTCGGTGGCCGAAAGGCTGAAGCAGATGGGCTCGAAACTCGAAGAACCGGAGAACCCCGCAATCGTTTTGGAGAAATGAGTGAAAAGAGAGACCGCATAGGGTACACCCTGTACCTGTTTTACCTGCTGCTGTTGCTTGCCTCGCTGTTCGTGATAGGCAAGCTGATATATTACCAGTTCATCTGGAAGCCCGACGACAAGATCGCCAAGGCGCTCACTCCCAAAACCGAAAAGCTCGTTCTGGAGCCCGTCCGCGGCAATATCATCGACTGCAACGGCAAGCTCCTCGCGATGTCCTATCCCGAATACGAGATAAGGATGGACTGCACCGTGATGAAAGACGCGTTCGCCAGCCTGAAGCCGGCGGATACCGCGGCTGCGAGGGAATCGAGGTGGCTCGCAGATGCCCGCAGACTCTCCGAGGGGCTCGAGAGGCTGGTGGGCGAACGTACCGCCGACGAATACTTCACCACCATCAGGAACGCCCGCTACAACAACGGAAGGTATGTTCTGATAGCCAACCACGTGGACCTCAAGACGCTGGGAGAACTCAGGCAGCTTCCCCTCTTCCGTCTGGCCCCGGGCCGCGGAGGGCTCATAGTCAAGGGACGCAACGTTCGCAAATATCCTTACGGCAGCCTTGCCAGAAGGACTCTCGGATATGTCAAGGACAACAGCGGCAATCTCGGAACCGAGGATGCCAACAAGGGCCTCGAGCGCAAGTTCGACTCTGTGCTCCACGGCAAGGACGGGGTCGAGTTCAGGCGCACCAGCGACCGCGGCCGCATACGCGACAATGACAGCAGCTATGTCCGTGAAATAAACGGCAAGGACCTTCGCATCACCATCGACATCGACCTGCAGGACATCGCCGACAAGGCCCTCAGGAGCAAGATAGAGACAGAAGACGACCTCGAAGAGGCCTGCCTCGTGCTGATGGACGTCAAGAGCGGCGCCATCCGCGCGATGGTCAACCTGAAACGCGACCAGTACAACCTCGGACATTTCGGAGAACTTTACAATACGGCAATACAGCGACGCTGCGAGCCCGGTTCGGTGTTCAAGACCGTGACTCTGCTCGCCGCAATCGACGACGGTTACATCAAGAGCCTCGACGAAACCATCCCCACCAACCACGGCCGCGTGAAGAACGTCGCCGGCAACTATCCCCAGGACGTTCACATCCTAGACTGGGAGCACGAATACAAGACCGGCGAAATCAGCTACCTCGACGGATTCAAGATATCTTCCAACTATGTGCTTTCGACAATAGCGGTGGAGAACTACAAGGACCGCAAGGCGGAATTCATCTCGAAGCTCTTCCAGTTCGGACTTGGCGACTCCTTCAACTTCGACCTCGACGGAATGGCTCCCCCGTTCATCCCCGATCCCAATGCGACGGAGAACGGCAGGAAGACCTTCAGCAACACGGCGCTGGCGCAGGTAGGCTTCGGCTACGGCACAATGGAGACTCCCCTCCAGATACTCACCTTCTACAACGGCATAGCCAACGGCGGCAGGCTGATGAAGCCCTACCTCGTGGAGGACATCGAGTACCGCGGCGACGTGCTGGTGAAGTACGGCCAGAGCTACATCAACAAGGCGATGTGCAAGAAGGCTTCCATCGACACCCTGAAGAGGGCGCTTCTCGCCGTTACCGAGGAAGGCACCGCCAAGGTGCTCAAGAACGCGAAATGCAAGGTGGCCGGCAAGACCGGAACATCCTTCGCTGCGGTCGACGGCAGCTACAGCGCCGAGCAGGGACGCATCTACCAGGGAACCTTCGTAGGATTCTTCCCTGCCGAGAGCCCCAAATACAGCGTGGTCTGCCAGGTGGTGTCCAAGCCCACGCACCGTCAGTACCAGGGCGGCGGAATCCCCGCCAGGGTGGTCAAGGACGTGGTTAACTACATAGCCGACACCGAGCCTTCGTGGAGGGAGCACATCGGCAAGTCCGGCCAGTTGCCCGAGATGGAAGCGAGGCTTCCCAAGATGGAAATCAACGACAACACGATAATCCTTCCCGACCTCAAGGGCCTGGGAATCGGCGACATACTTTATCTGGCGGAGAACGTCGGCCTGCACTGCACCTACAGCGGAAGCGGCCGCGTGAGAAACCAGTCCCCCGCCCCTGGCGCAAGGCTCAGGGCCGGAAGCACGATTAACGTAGTTTTGAAATGAAACTTGCAGATATAATAAAAGGTACGGGCGCAACCATCCTGCGCGGAACTCCGGAAACTGAAATCCGGGGCATAGCCTCCGACTCCAGAAAGGTGGAGAAGGGATGGCTGTTCATCGCCGTCAAGGGATGCGCGGTGGACGGACACGCCTTCGTGGACCAGGCCGTCGCGAACGGAGCCGTCGCGGTGGTGGACGCCGACCGCAAGGCGCTCGCGCTCTGCGCGGACCGCTTCTACGGCCATCCTTCCGGCAAGCTCGAACTCGTGGGCATCACCGGCACCAACGGCAAGACCACCACGGTCACCCTGCTCTACAACCTCTTCCGCGGACTCGGCTACGAATGCGGCCTGCTTTCCACTATAGCCAACTACGTGGGCACCCGCCGCAGCGAAACAGCCAACACCACCGCGGATCCCATCACCATCAACTCGCTTCTCGCGGAGATGGTGGACGCCGGATGCAGGTACTGCTTCATGGAGGTCAGTTCCATCGGCATCGAGCAGGAACGCACCGCCGGTCTGGAATTCAAGGTGGGCATCTTCAGCAACCTCACCCACGACCATCTCGACTACCACAAGACATTCGCGGAATACCTCCGCTGCAAGAAGCTCTTCTTCGACGGCCTTCCTTCCGACGCCGTCGCCATCACCAATGCGGACGACCGCAACGGCCTCGTGATGACGCAGAACACAAAGGCGAAGGTCGTCACCTATTCCTGCCGCAAGGCCGCTGACCACAACTGCCGCATAGTCGAGGAGAGTTTCGAGGGAATGCTCCTGAAACTCGACGGCACCGAAGTCTGGACAAGGCTCACCGGCGCCCACAACGCATACAACGTGCTCGCCATATACTGCGCCGCGCTCGCGCTCGGAGCCGACAGGGACGAGACGATGCTGGCCATCAGCAAGCTGGAGAGCGCTCCGGGCAGGCTCGAAACCCTGCGCGGACCGAAGGACCTTGCCGTGGTGATAGACTACGCGCATACTCCAGACGCTCTCGAGAACGTGCTCAAGACACTTCGCGCCATCGCCCCCAAGAGACAGCTCGTCTGCCTGTTCGGATGCGGAGGCGACCGCGACCGCAGCAAGCGGCCCGAGATGGCGGCGATAGCGGAGAAACTCGCCGACCGCGTCTTCATAACCTCCGACAACTGCCGTACGGAGAACCCGGACGACATAATCGCGGAAATCCGCGCCGGGCTCAGCCCGAAGGGCGCGGCGAAAGCCATCTGCATCACCGACCGCAGGGAGGCCATCCGCACCGCGATACTCACCGCCCCCGAATCCGCCACCATACTCATCGCTGGCAAGGGGCACGAGACATACCAGATAATCGGTACCGTGAAATACCATTTCGACGAACGTGAAATAGTGAACGAAATTTTCGGCAACTTATGATCTACTACCTTTCAGAATTATTCAAGGATATAAATTTCCCGGGACACGGCCTGTTCCAGTACCTTTCTTTCCGGGCATTGGCCGCGGTCGTGCTGAGTATGCTCATCGCCTTCTTCGCGGGCAAGAAGATAATAGGATGGCTCCAGCGCAAGCAGATTGGCGAAACTGTGCGCGACCTCGGTCTCGAGGGACAGATGCAGAAGAAGGGCACCCCCACGATGGGCGGCATAATCATCCTTCTGTCGCTGGTAGGCTCGGTGCTGCTCATCTGCGACCTCAGCAACATCTATGTGCAGATGCTGCTCGTCACAACCGTCTGGTGCGGCGGCATCGGATTCGCCGACGACTATATCAAGGTGTTCAAGCACAACAAGGAAGGAATGAGCCCCAGGATGAAACTGATTCTGCAGTTCACCCTCGCCCTCGGCATCGCGCTCATCTTCTGCTTCTCGCACACCATCTGGGGAGACGGAGCCAAGCAGCTCGTCACCACCATTCCTTTCGTGAAGGCGAACGAATTCGATTATTCCTGGCTCTCCCCCTTTAAGGGACAGCTCGGAATGTATTTCTCCTGGGCCGTATACGTGGCTATGATCATAATCGTGGTCCTGGCCTGCTCCAACGGCACCAACCTCACCGACGGGCTTGACGGTCTGGCATCGGGCACTTCCGCCATCGTAGGCGTCGCGCTCGGTGTGCTGGCATACGTCGGAGGCAACATCAACAACGCCGATTACCTCAACATAATGTATCTGCGCGGAAGCGGAGAGGTCGCGGTGTTCATGGCGGCCTTCGCCGGAGCGCTGGTGGGATTCCTCTGGTACAACACCTTCCCCGCCCAGGTGTTCATGGGCGATACGGGAAGCCTGGCGATAGGAGGCATCATCGGCGTGAGCGCGGTCCTCATCCGCAAGGAACTCCTTCTCCCGCTGCTTTGCGGCATCTTCCTCGTGGAGAGCGCCAGCGTGCTCATCCAGAAGTACTGGTTCAAATATACGAGGATCAAATACGGCGAGGGCAGGCGCATCTTCCTGATGGCCCCCCTGCATCATCATTACCAGAAACAGGGCATCCCCGAACCGAGGATAGTCTCCCGCTTCTGGATCATTGGAATAATACTGGCGGTGGCCACGCTGGCCCTGCTTAAAATACGATAGGCGATGGCAAGACTTGTTGTTTTGGGCGGGGCTGAAAGCGGCGTGGGAGCCGCGGTCCACGCGAAAGTCAAGGGTTTCGACGTGTTTCTTTCCGACAACGGGAAGATAAAGGAAGAATATGCGCAGATGTTGCGCAAGTGGGAGGTGCCCTTCGAAGAAGGCGGGCACACCGAAGATCTCGTGCTCAACGCCGACGAGGTGGTGAAGAGCCCTGGCATCCCCGAGACGGTGCCCATCGTGCGCAAACTCGTCGCCAAGGGAATCAAGGTCATTTCGGAGATAGAATTCGCCGGCCGCTACGACAGCGCCAAGAAGATCTGCATCACCGGTTCCAACGGCAAGACCACGACCACTTCCCTCATCTACTACCTGCTGCAGAACGCGGGGCTCAACGTCGGCCTCGGAGGCAACATCGGCAAGAGCTACGCGCTGCAGGTCGCGACCGAGAAGCACGACTATTACGTGCTGGAAATCAGCAGCTTCCAGCTTGACGGCTGCTACGATTTCCGTCCGGACATCGCCATCATCACCAACATCACCCCGGATCATCTCGACCGCTACGACCACAATTTCGAGAACTACATCCGCAGCAAGTTCCGCATCACGCAGAACCTGCGTCCGGAGGACTGCTTCATATTCGACTCCGACGACGACATAACCATCGGCCATCTCAGCAAGATAGTCGTCCACGCCCAGATGCTCCCCTTCTCCCAGAAGAAGGAGGTGGAACAGGGCGCGTTCGTGCGCGAAGGCAAAATCGTCCTGCGCTACAAGCAGAGCGAAAGCGAAATCTTCCTCAACGAACTCGCTCTCGGCGGCAAGCACAACATCTACAATTCGATGGCGGCCGCCCTGGCGGCGAAGGCCACGGGCATCAAGAACGAGATCATCCGCAGCTCCCTGAAGAGCTTCACTCCCATCGAGCACAGGCTCGAGCCTGTTCTCAGCGTTGGCGGTGTGCTCTACATCAACGATTCCAAGGCCACGAACGTGGACTCCGCGTGGTACGCGCTGGAGAGCCAGACCAGGCCCGTGGTATGGATAGTGGGCGGCACCGACAAGGGCAACGACTATTCCGTGCTGAACGATCTCGTAAAGGAGAAGGTGAAGGCGATAGTCTGCCTCGGCGTCGACAACGCCAAGATCCACGCCGCATTCGAGGACATCGTCGGCAGCGACAGGATCGTCGACACGCGCAGCGCGCAGGATGCGGTGAAGGCTTCGGCGGCTTTCGCCGAGAGCGGAGACGTCGTGCTCCTCAGCCCCTGCTGCGCCAGCTTCGACCTTTTCAAATGCTATGAAGACCGCGGCGACCAGTTCAAGGCGGCTGTGAGAAACCTTTAAACAGGAGAGACAATGGCATCAGACGGCAAAAAGAAATTCTGGAACTACTTCGACGATATGGAAGGCGACAAGATCGTCTGGATTATCGTCATACTCCTCATACTCTGCTCGATACTGTGCCTGTTCTCGTCGACTTCCGGTCTTCTCAAGGGCGACGCCAGCAGAATCTCCATCCTCAAGAGTCAGGTGGTGCTTGCGGTGCTGGGGGTCGGCGTGCTGATATTCTGCTACAACATAAAGAACCTCAAGGTCTGGAAATTCTTCGCCAAGTTCGGCTTCATCCTGTCGCTCGGCCTGCTGTTGTTCCTGGCCGGGCACGTCAATCTCGGCTTCGTGCGCGCGGCGAGCGTCAACGGTTCCTGGCGAATCCTTTCGGTAGGAGGTCAGCAGATCCACGTGCTGGAAGTGGTCAAGGTGTCGATGATGATGTACCTGGCCTGGGCTATGGACGCATATCGCAACGGCCACTTCGACAACTGGTTCACCGAGCCCAAATACGAAAAATACGCCGACGACCTTCGTCGTTGGACAGCCCTCTACATTCCTTTCGGACTGATTTTCGTCCTTTCGCTCACCGCCAGCGGTTCGGCCGCCTTCATAATGGGCGGATTGATGCTGCTTCTCATTATGCTCGGCGGAGGCAAGTTCAAGGATCTCCTCATCCTTTTCGCGGCCGGCGTGCTTGTGATCGGCGTTGTGGCCGGACTCAACCACGCATCCCGCAGCGAATCATGCCCCGACGGCAAGATAATGCGGCGATGGGCGACGATAGAGAGCCGTATCATCAAAACCTTCAAGGACGACCCCGCCGAAGAGATCGCGAAGCGCTCCCCTCTCGGCAGCAAGGAATTCCAGGAAGCGGTCGACGTAATCCGCCAGCCCTACAGCGCCAAGATAGCGATACATCAGGGCGTCGGCCTCGGCAAAGGACCCGGAGGAAGCTCGCAGCGCTACGTCGTGCCCGATTTCTCCGAGGACTATATGTTCAGTTTCATCATCGAGGAATACAGCCTGCTCGGCGGCATCTTCGTGATGCTGATATACCTCAGCCTTCTCGCGAGGGGCTCCATCATAGCCAGGAACTGCGACGACTTCTTCGCGAAGATGTGCGTCGCGGGGCTCACCCTGCTCATCAGCGGACAGGCCTTCCTGCACATATTCGTGAACGTGGACATCGGCCCGATGACCGGACAGACGCTGCCGGTGATAAGCCACGGCAACTCCGCCTTCCTCTGCTTCATGGTGGCGTTCGGAGTTATCCTGAGCCTGAGCCGAATCGCCGCGAAACGGATGAAGAAGGAGCAGTTGAACGCCATTCCGCTCGTGGAACTGGAGCAGGTCAAGGAGGAAGTGCAGGCCGAGCACGAAGACACCCTCGGCGAACTGGACGATTTTGAAAGCGACAAACTCGAAGAAGAACCCGAATATGAAGAAGTATAAGAAGATACGCGCCAT
Source organism: Bacteroidales bacterium (assembly GCA_017614795.1). Next base: position 6,849 of record JAGABD010000084.1, on the reverse strand, counting down.
AATCAGCGGCGGCGGCACCGGCGGACACATTTTCCCCGCCGTGTCCATAGCGTCCAAGCTCCGCGAACTCAACCCCGAAAACGAGATTCTTTTCGTGGGCGCGGAAGGCAAGATGGAAATGGAGAAGGTGCCTGCTGCCGGATTCGAAATAGTCGGCCTGCCCATCCTGGGCCTGCAGCGCCAGCTCAACTGGAAGAACATCAAGAACGACATCCAGGTGCCTTTCCGCTGGCTCGCAAGCCTTCACAAGGCCGGTCGCGTCATCGACAGCTTCAAGCCAGACATCGCGATAGGCGTGGGCGGATATGCAAGCGCTCCCCTGCTTCGCAAGGCCGTGTCCAAGGGCATCCCCACCCTCATCCAGGAGCAGAACGGCTTCGCCGGACTCACCAACAGGATGCTCTCGAAGAAAGTCGGCTGCATCTGCGTGGCCTACGAGGGAATGGAGAAGTTCTTCCCCGCGGACAAGATTGTCTTCAGCGGCAACCCCATCCGCCCGGAAATGCATCCCTACAGCGCCAAGGATCGCGAGGAAGCGCTCGCATTCTACGGTCTGGACCCTGCGAAGAAGCATCTTCTCATAGTGGGAGGAAGCCTCGGCAGCGGCACCCTCAACGCGGCGATGAAAAAGTGGATTTCGGACGGCTGTCCCGGAGGAGAAGGAGTGCAGGTGCTGTGGCAGTGCGGCAAATACTACAAGAAAGGAGTTGACGAGTTTATGGCAGGAAGGGATCTTCCCGACATAAGGCATTCGGACTTCATAGCGAGGATGGATTACGCGTACGCGGCAGCGGACCTCATCATCTCGCGCAGCGGCGCATCTTCGATTTCGGAGATCTGCGCCACGCGCAAGGCCGCCGTTTTCGTACCTTCCCCCAACGTGGCTGAGGATCATCAGACGCATAACGCGATGGCGCTCGTGAGCAAGGACGCCGCGGTGCTGGTGCGTGATGCCGAAGCATCCGGGAAACTGATGCCCGTCGCGATGGAACTCATCAGGGACAGGAAACGCCTTGCCGAAATGGAGCGCAACACCGAGCCTCTCGCAAGGCTGGACGCGGCGCAGACTATCGTGGACGAAATATACAAACTGGTATGAGCTACAGGAACATATATTTTATAGGTATAGGCGGCATCGGAATGAGCGCCATCGCCCGGTACTACAAGTTCAAGGGCTTCGAGGTCGCGGGCTATGACCGTACTCCTTCTGAGCTGACCGCCGAGCTTGAGGCCGAAGGAATCGCCGTTCACTACGAAGACCGTCCCGACCTTATTCCGCAGGATCTGGAAAGCACCCTGGTGGTCTACACACCCGCCATTCCTGCTTCCCTGAAGGAACTCCAGACGGTACAGGAGAAGGGCTACCGCGTGATCAAGCGCAGCCGGATGCTCGGCGAGATAACCGAAGGGCAGAAGTGCCTCGCAGTCGCAGGCACCCACGGCAAGACCACCACGTCCACGCTCATCGCCCATATCCTCACCGAATCCGGCGCGGGCTGCTCCGCCTTCCTCGGAGGCATCTCCAAGAACTACGGCACCAATATGCTCGTGAGCCATACTCCAGTGGTAGTGGCGGAGGCGGACGAATTCGACCGTTCCTTCCTGCAGCTGCATCCGGAGATTGCGGTAATCACCGCGATGGACGCGGACCATCTCGACATCTACGGAGACCTCGCGCACGTGCAGGAGGCCTTCCGCCAGTTCGCGTCGCAGGTCAGCGGCACGCTCGTGGCGAAACTCGGGCTTCCCCTTTCCGCGAAAGACACCCCCGCGAAGATAGTCTCCTACCATTTCGAGGACAAGGCAGCGGACTTCCACGCCGAGAACCTCAGGGCAGATGCTCTCGGACATTATACCTACGACTTGCATTATCCCGGAGGAGTGATCGCGGACATCCGCGTGGGCACCCTCGGCTGGGTTAATGTGGAGAACAGCGTCGCCGCGGCGGCGGTCTGCCTCACCCACGGAGTGTCTCCGGAGGCCATACGCAGCGCCATCGGCAGTTTCGCGGGCGCGAAACGCCGTCTCGACGAACACGTGAACAGGCCCGGGCTCACCTACATCGACGACTACGCACATCATCCGGAAGAACTCGCCACGGCGATATCTTCCATCCGCGGCATCTTCCCGCACAGAAAAATCACGGCTGTTTTCCAGCCGCACCTCTATACCCGCACGAGGGATTTCGCGGCGGACTTCGCCAAGGCCCTCAGCGCAGTGGACAAACTCATCCTTCTGGGCATCTACCCCGCCCGCGAGGAACCCATTCCCGGCGTAACCTCCGAAATCATCTTCAAGGACGTCACGGCTCCGCAGAAAGTTCTCATCTCGAAGGAAGATCTTCTTCCCCTGCTTGAGAAGGAGCCCCTCGACGTGCTCGTGACCTTCGGCGCCGGCGACATCGACCGGTTCATCGTACCAATAACTGAAATGCTGAAGAAACGGCAATGATAAAGACCGGAATCAAATACCTGCTCGCGATCGCGTTCCTCGCGGTGTTCTCGGCGATGCTCTGGACGGTTTATTCCTTCGCCCGGAACGTCAGGCACGAGACGACCTGCCAGAACATCGACATCCAATACCGCGACGACTACCGTTTCGTAAGCGACAAGGACATTACCGACGCCCTTCGCAGGAACTTCGGCACTTTCAGCGGCCTGCGCATCGACAGCCTCGACCTGGCATCCATCGAGAGGCTCGTGGACAACCATTCCGCGGTGCTGAAGAGCGAAGCCTGGACCACGGGCGACGGAATCCTCCATATCAGCATCACCCAGAGGCAGCCCGTAATGCGCTTCCAGAAGGGAGACAGGGGCTTCTATATCGACGACCGCGGCTTCATCTTCCCGCTTCAGAAAGGACATTCCGCACGGGTGCCCGTGGTCGACGGCAACATCCCGGTAAGGGTTTGGGAAGGCTATAAGGGAATCGCCGCCACTCCCCGGGAAAGGACCTGGCTGGAGGGGATGGCGGAACTCGCGTCCTTCCTCGCCGGTTCGAGGACCTGGGGCGACAGCATAGTGCAGATGACGGTGAACGAAGACGGGGACCTGGTGCTGGTGCCCCGCGAGGGCAGGGAGCGTTTCATCTTCGGCGCCCCCCGCGACGCTGCGGCCAAGTTCGGCAGAATCGCGGACTATTACAAATACGTGAAGCCCGCAAAGGAAGAAGACTGGTACAGGACGGTCAACGTCAAGTACGACGGACAGCTTATTTGCAGAAAATAATTGTATATATGGAAGAGAGATATTTGGTAACAGTGGACTTCGGTTCGCACAAACTGGCCCTGGCGGTCGCCAAAGTCGGAGGCGGCTACAACCAGGTATTGTATTTCAAGGAATTCCCTTCGGTTGGCGTGAGGCACGGAATCGTATGGAATCCCCTCAAGGCTTCCGACCTGCTCAAGAAGGCGATTGCCGATGCCGAGAACGAACTCGGCATCAAGATTACGCAGGTGGTTGTGGGCTATCCCCGCATCGGCCTGAGGCAGGAAATTGCCACGGGAAATAACGAACGCACGGACGACTCCACCTGCATCAGCCAGGAGGAAGTGGACTTCGTCAAGAGCAAGGCCCTCAACTCCTATCCCCTGAACGAGGAAAATAACGAGGTAATCTACAGCGCCGTTCCCCAGTCCTTTGCGACTGAAGATGCGATGGGACTTCGCGAAGAGGACGTCGTCGGCATGACCGGTTCGTTCATCGACGGCAATTTCAAGGTATTCGTTGGAAACAAGAAACGTCTCGACAACATCGACAACACTCTCAACAAGGCGGAAGTCGGGCTGGCGCGCAGGTATTTCCTGCCCGAAGCGGTCGCGGACGTGGTTCTCACCAGCGAGGAGAAGGAAAACGGTGTCGCCCTGCTCGAACTGGGCGGCAACGTAAGCAGCGTGACCATCTACGAAGGAGGCATCCTGCGCTATTATTTCGCCATCCCCTACGGCGGGGGCAACGTCACTTTCGACATCAAGCGCGAATGCGGCTTCAACGATACCCTTGCCGAAAACATAAAGCAGGGTTACGGCGTCTGCATGCCAGACAAGCTCCAGTCTCTCACCGACAAGATTCTGCGTATCAGCAACGACAACGGGGCGAGCTATCAGGACGTCCCGGTGAAATATCTCTCCGAAATCATCACCTGCAGGATGAAGGAAATTATCGACGCGCTGCTGTTCAAGATCCAGGAAAGCAATTACGCCGACAGGCTCACCTCCGGAGTGGTTCTTACAGGAGGATGCGCCAACCTCGGCAACTGCAGCGGACTCGTCAAGTCGATGTCCGGCTACAATGTCCGCGTGGGCTATCCGCGTCTGAAGGAAATCGCCCCCAACGATTTCGCATCCATTCTCGACCCCGGCTCCGCAGCCACCGTAGGTATGCTCTACAAGGCTTTCCACGATGTCATCAACTGCACGAAAGAGTATTTCCCCCAGACGGCCGGGCCCGCCCAGGAAACTGTTGAAGCGCAGCCCGCTCGCCCGTCCACTACCGGCCCTATCGAGGATGAACTCCACACTGTGAAGGGAGAGACGGAAGAAAGCTCCGAACCTCAGGGAACGCAGTCCGGGCAACCGGTCGCCGCAGAACCTGATGCCCTGATCGGCAGCGTGTTCGACCCCGAAGCCGGAAAGGTCGAAAAGCCGGTCGAGAAGCCCGAAAAGCAGACCTGGCTCGGGAAATTCACTACAAGATGGACGAAGACTTTCGCCGATGCCACCGGACAACTGTTTGGAGAAATGAATTAAAACCGCAAGAATATGGAAGAGAACTTTTATATGCCAACTGACAATACCTGGGTTCCGTCCGACAATACCATCAAGGTGATAGGCGTCGGCGGAGGCGGCTGCAATGCGGTCGAATACATGTTCCGGCAGGGCATCCAGGGATGCAATTTCATCGTCTGCAACACCGACGCCTCGCATCTGAACGCCTGCACGGTCCCCGTCAAGATCCAGCTCGGAACCGGACTCGGCGCCGGCACCGATCCCACCAAGGGACGCAACGCCGCGCTCGAAAAACAGGATGAAATCGCCTCCAGGGTCCTCAACGACGAGACCCAGATGGTGTTCATCACAGCCGGAATGGGTGGAGGCACCGGCACCGGAGCGTCTCCCGTAATCGCGAGGATGGCAAAGGAAAAGGGAATCCTCACCGTCGCGGTAGTGACCATTCCTTTCCTCAACGAAGGCGACAAGGCGCTCACCCGCGCCCTCGAAGGCATCCACGAGCTTGAAAAGAACGTGGACAGCCTCATTATAATCAACAACGAGAACCTGTACAAGCACTACGGCAAGCTGCTCGTCCACGACGCATATCCCAAGGCCGACGAAGTTCTCGCCACCGCGGTCAAGGGAATTGTTGAAATAATCCAGAAGCGCGGCTATCAGAACGTCGACTTCGAGGACGTGAAGACCATGCTCCGCGACAGCGGAATGGCGCTTATGGGAAGCGGCTACGGCAGCGGAAAGGACCGCATACAGGATGCTGTCAAGAGCGCATTCGAATGCAAGCTATTGAACGACTTCAACCTCAAGAGCGCCAAGTATGTGCTCACCAACACCACGGTCGGCAAGAACGACCATGGCCTCACCATGGAGGAGATGGAAAAGCTCGGCAAGCTCATCGAGGAATACACCGGCAAGGGCAACAACTTCAAGCGCGGACTCATCTACGACGAAAGCCCCGAAGCCGGCGACAGCATACGCATAACCGCGATCGTGGCGGGCCTCAAGTACGACGACGTCATCGGCGAAAGCCTGCGCAGCTCGGACAACTACATAATGCTGGACAGCAACTACAAGTACGACCGTTACGAGGAGGAGAGCACCGACGGAATATCGCTGCCCGCCGAGAACATCGTAACGCACATCGGATTCAACAGCAGGGAGAACGAGCGCACGTTCAACTACGACAAGGACGATCTTCCCACGCTTCTGCGGCTCGAGAACGCAATCCTCGATATGGAGAACACTCCCGCGATCCGCAGGGCAAAGAAAAGCAAGGCAAATTATGAATAAGACAAGAGTAAGATTCGCTCCCTCCCCCACCGGACCGCTCCATATGGGCGGCGTCCGCACGGCCCTGTACAATTATCTGTATGCGAAGCAGCGCGGAGGGGACTTCATCCTCAGGATAGAGGACACCGACTCCCACCGTTTCGTGCCGGGAGCCGAGGAGTATATAATCGAATCGCTCCGCTGGTGCGGAATAGTGCCCGACGAGGGTGTGGACGAAAACGGCAAGGTGGTGGAGACACCTTCGGATCGTCATCCCCACGCCCCTTACCGCCAGAGCCAGAGACGCGGCATCTACCGCAAGTATGCCGAGCAGCTGGTGGAAGGAGGCTTCGCCTATTACGCTTTCGACAGCGCCGAAGAGCTCAACGCGCTCCGCGCGGAAGCCGAAGGCGCCGGACAGACCTTCATCTACAATCACGAGACACGCGGCAAACTGCGCAATTCGCTCACCCTCCCCGAGGATGAAGTAAAGCGCCTGCTCGCCGAAACCACCGACTGGACAGTCCGCTTCAAGATTCCCGAGAACGAGACCGTGGAGATGGACGACATGATCCGCGGACACATAGAGGTGAACACTTCCACCCTCGACGACAAGGTGCTCTGGAAAAGGGCCGACGAGCTGCCCACCTACCATCTCGCCAACATAGTGGACGACCATCTGATGGAAATCACCGAGGTCATCCGCGGCGAGGAGTGGCTGCCTTCCCTCCCCCTGCACTATCTGCTATACAAGGCTTTCGGATGGGAGCGCCCGCGTTTCGAGCATCTCTCGCTGCTTCTGAAGCCCGTGGGCAACGGCAAGCTCAGCAAGCGCGACGGCGACAAGCTGG
>JAGABD010000009.1 GCA_017614795.1 Bacteroidales bacterium | reverse complement strand
GGTTTGTCGACGAAGACCTTGCGGACGGCTGCGGTCATTGCAAGACGGCTGTCGGAGTCGATGTTGATCTTGCAGACAGCGCTCTTGGAGGCCTCGCGAAGCTGCTCTTCGGGGATACCGACTGCATCGGGAAGCTTTCCGCCGTGGGTGTTGATGATGTCCACATATTCCTGGGGAACCGAAGAGGATCCATGGAGAACGATGGGGAATCCGGGGAGCTTCTTCTCGATTTCGTGGAGAACGTCGAATGCGAGCGGAGGAGGAACCAGACGGCCGGTCTTGGGGTCGCGGGTGCACTGCTCGGGTTTGAACTTGTATGCTCCGTGGCTGGTGCCGATGGAGATTGCGAGGGAATCGCAGCCGCTGCGCTTTGCGAAGTCGATGACTTCCTCGGGGCGGGTGTAGTGGGATTCCTCTGCGGAAACCTCGTCTTCAACTCCGGCGAGAACGCCGAGTTCAGCCTCGACGGTCACATCGTACTGATGAGCATAGTCCACAACCTTCTTGGTGAGGGCGATGTTCTCCTCGTAAGGAAGCGCGGAAGCGTCGATCATCACGGAAGAGAAGCCGAAGTCCACGCAGCTCTTGCAGAGCTCGAAGCTGTCGCCGTGGTCGAGATGGAGGCAGATCTGGGGATGCTCCCAGCCGAGTTCCTTTGCATACTCGACTGCGCCCTGGGCCATATAGCGGAGAAGGGTCTGGTTCGCATAGTTGCGGGCACCCTTGCTCACCTGCAGGATGACGGGGGACTTGGTTTCGGCAGCAGCCTGGATGATAGCCTGGAGCTGCTCCATATTGTTGAAGTTGAAAGCGGGGATGGCATATCCGCCGGCGACGGCCTTCTTGAACATCTCACGAGTGTTCACGAGGCCAAGTTCTTTGAAAGATACCATAGTTTTTATAAGTGATTATAAGAATTAACCAGCAATGGAGATTTACGGTCTCCGATCTGCAAATATACTAAATCTTTGCTATCTTTGTACCAAAGACAAGCCCAATATGTCAGGAAAAAAAGTATTGATTTTCTCGGCCCCTTCGGGTTCCGGAAAGAGCACCGTGGTGCACCACATCCTCGGGCTTCATCCCGAGATAGAATTCAGCGTCTCGGCGACTTCCCGCCCGCCCCGCGGAGAGGAGAAGAACGGCGTGGACTACTGGTATCTGACAGTGGATGAATTCCGCCGCAAAATCGAGGCCGACGAGTTCGTGGAATACGAGCAGGTGTACGAAGGCCGATACTATGGCACCCTCAAAAGCGAGGTTGAACGCATATGGGCTAAAGGGCACGTGATAGTGTTCGACGTGGACGTGAAAGGCGGGGTGAACCTTAAGAAATACTTCGGCGACAAGGCCCTGTCCGTATTTATACAGGCCCCGAGCGTGGAGGCTCTCCGCGAGCGTCTGGTAAGCCGCGCGACCGACAGCGCCGAAGCTATCGAGGAGAGGGTGGCCAAAGCTGCCGAGGAGATGACCTACGCTCCCCTCTTCGACTACACTCTCATAAACGACGACCTTGCCACTGCGCTCGCGGAGGCCGAGAAGGTCGTGGCGGATTTCCTTGCGAAATGAAAGTAGCCGTCTATCCCGGTTCCTTCGACCCGATGCATATCGGGCATCTGGCAATTCTCCGCAAGCTCTGCGGAGACGGAGGATTCGGAGCGGTATATCTTGTGATTTCGCCCCAGAATCCCTTCAAGGATCCGGAAAAGGCGAAGAGCGCCCAAAGACGATACGAAGCCGCGCTGCAGGCGGCCGGGAGGCACCCCGAACTGAAGATAAAGGTGGAGGACATCGAACTGAAGATGACTCCCCCGAACTACACCATACGCACCCTCAGGGCCCTCCAGGCCCGCGAACCGGGCAACGAATTCACTCTTGTGATAGGCGCCGACAACATTGGGGATTTCCCCCGCTGGCGCTGTGCGCGCAAGCTTCTTTCGGGCTACGATATTCTCGTTTATCCCCGTCCGGGGTATGATGCCCATGCGGAGCTTGCCAAACTGAAAGAATGGTGCAAAAAAGGGCACATCCGTTGCCGTATGAGCATTCTTGACGCGCCCCTCGTAGATGTTTCGTCGACTCAGCTCCGCCAGGCTCTCGCCGAAGGCAAAGACATTTCCAACTACTTGATGTAAAGGATATTAGGTACAACCCGCTGACCGTAGTTGTCGAAGCGGCGGTTGTCGTAAGGATGGTTCAGAACGCCGGGGCCCTCCACCCAAAGGGTGCTGGAACCGCCTCCGTCGAAATTGATTGCGTCCTTCAGGCCGAAAAGCTGCGCTATCGCCACCGTTTCATCGAGCGTCGCACCTTCTCCCTGTTTCGGGAAACGGCCGTCTATAACAATCAGATATCCCCTGCCCTTCTTATCCACACCTACCAGCGAACGCGGGTGATGCCTGTCGAAGAACTTGCCTTTGGGCCAGCTGTCCTTGACGGGCTTGCCGCCCTTCAGAAGCACGGGGCCTGCGGCGATTATGTCCTTGTAAGGCAGGGCGTCGTAGCCGGTAGTGTCGCAGTGTTCGATGATTATCTTCTTCCCCTTCAGCGCGAGGACTCCGTCCACACGGAAACACTCGCTTGCGGGGGTTGGCGCAATCTTCTTGCCGTCAAGGCGGAAATATGTGCCGTTGTCGGTGGTAGCCACGATGAAGTAGCTGCCGTTCATAGCCGCGACTGCGCCCGCCTTTGCTGCAAGTGCGCTGGTACTGTCGGCATTTTCGCAGGGCGAAGAGAGAATCTGCAGAGGGTGTTTGCAGGTTTTGAAGCGGACCGCGGAGATGAAGCGTGTAAGGCCCATGAACTCCTGGTTCACAGTGCAATACTCTACTCCTTTACCAATGGATTTCCATTCAGGCTTTATGTCCTGCGACCACAGCGTCGCGGCGAACAATACGGCAATCGCCGACAGAATCATTTTACGCATATCAGTTTCAAATATACGAAAGTTTCCTAAAACAAAAGACGGCCCGGATTGCCGAGCCGTCTTAAGAATATGTTGAACTTTATTGTTCGTCTGGTGTGTTATTGTCCTGAGGACCGGCATCAGGACCGGGCTGAGGACCGCCCTGCGCACCCTGCTGAGCCTTGTACAACTCTTCGGACGCTGCCTGCCAGGCGGCTTCGAGTTCCTTGCTGTACTTCTCGATGTCCTCGAGATTCTGGTTCTTCACAGCATCGCGCAGAGGATTCACGGCAGCCTCGATGGCGGCCTTCTTGTCGGCGGAAAGCTTGTCGCCGTAGTCCTTGAGGTTCTTGTCGGTCTGGAAGACCAGAGCGTCGGCATTGTTGATCTTGTCGGCGCGGTCCTTCGCGGCCTTGTCGGCCTCTTCGTTGGCCTTCGCCTCGTCACGCATGCGCTGGATTTCTTCGTCGCTCAGGCCGCTGCTGGCCTCGATGCGGATGTGCTGCTCCTTGCCGGTCGCCTTGTCCTTTGCGGAGACGTTCAGGATGCCGTTGGCGTCGATATCGAAAGTAACCTCGATCTGAGGGATTCCGCGGGGCGCGGGTGCGATTCCGTCGAGATGGAAGATGCCGATCTGCTTGTTGTCCTTCGCCATGGGGCGTTCTCCCTGAAGCACGCGGATTTCCACGCCCGGCTGGTTGTCCGCCGCGGTGCTGAACACCTGGGACTTCTGCGCGGGGATGGTGGTATTGCTTTCGATGAGCTTGGTCATAACTCCGCCGAGAGTCTCGATGCCGAGCGAAAGAGGAGTGACGTCGAGAAGCAGGACGTCCTTGACATCGCCTGCGAGCACGCCGCCCTGGATGGATGCGCCGATGGCCACAACCTCGTCGGGGTTCACGCTCTTGTTGGGCTCCTTGCCGAAGAAGTTCTTCACGAGTTCCTGAATCTTGGGGATACGGGTGCTGCCGCCGACGAGCAGGACCTCGTCGATGTCGGAAGCGTTCAGATGGGCATCCGCGAGCGCCTTGCGGCAAGGCTCGATGCTGCGCTGGAAGAGAGCGTCGCAAAGCGCTTCGAACTTGGCGCGGGTAAGAGTCTTGACAAGGTGGCGGGGAACGCCGTCCACTGCGGTGATATAAGGCAGGTTGATTTCCGCCTGGCTCT
>JAGABD010000083.1 GCA_017614795.1 Bacteroidales bacterium | reverse complement strand
GCCTCGGCTTTGGGACTGCAAATATAGTAAACTTTTTGATAATACTCAGTATTTTCAAAAAATAATGACAAAAAGAGAAGGGAGGGGCGGAAGATTTGCCTTGGGCGAGCCTCTTCCCCCTATTCGGCGAGCCCACGGCAAATCTGTAGACCCGGAGCGGAGCGACGCTGCTACAGCTGTTCTTCGATCTGTTTGGTTTCGTTGATGACGTCGGTCATCAGGAGCATGTTGGAGGCGATGTCGCGGACCATGCGATAGGTGCCGCCTTCGCGGAGGGCGTACCAGGTACGGTCGGTATCCTCGATGGATTCGACGAAATCGGTCTGCGGAAAACGGCGCTGGATGTTGCGGCGGAAAACCTCCGTGTACTGGTCGCACAGGCTGGCGACTTCCGCCTCGAGCGCGTCTCGCGTCTCGGCATCCTGCATCCGGGTGTAGGCTTCCTTGAACATATCATAATAGGCTGAATGCTTGATTTCAGCCCAGCTGTCTACCGTATTCAGGATCCAGCAATGGTCGATATCGTCCCCGTCCGGCTTCAGCTCACTGCTGATGTCGTGCAGCCGCGTGAATTTAACGCCGTAGAAAAGGATGCGGTCGTCCTCGAAGGAGAACTTGATGCGGCTGAAATCGATGCCGATGGAGACCTTGTAGTAGTATTTCTTGATATAGAGAATCTTACGTACTCCCTTATCCTTCATCATCAATGCATCTAACATCTTGTTCCAGAGGCCGACATTGGGAATCAGGTTCTTGAACTGCTCGTCGGACGAGAAGATCTCGAGGGGCTCCTCCTTGACCACGTAGCCCTTCTTTGCGTACTCCATCTGCTCCAGCTTGAACGTGAAGTCGATATCGACCGGCATGCCGTCCGTCTGGGCGCGTGTGTCAAGCCGGTTCTCCAACTCACGGTTGCGCAGTTCCAGCTGGTCGACCTTCTTTTCCAGTTCCTGCTCCTTTGCCTGCTGTTCCAGCAGCTCCTGCTGGCGCTTCTCCAGCAGATTTTCCACCAATGCGTTGATAGGCTGGAACGCGATGATGGCCAGGATGAGCGTGATGGCGTTGGACAGCAGGATGGCGAGCGGTGCCATCACTCGGGGGAAAAAGATGAAGCTGGCTACGTTGACAGCCATAAGCAGAATGCAGACACCCAGAATAAAGTAGCTGGTCACCACTTTCCTGCGGTCGAGCTCCGCTTTTGTTTTCTTTCTGATAAGGAGACCCATCGTTATTTCTTTATTTTGTGAAGCAGGGAGTGAACGCCTGCCTTTTTCTTCTCGGGGAAGACGATATTTTCTCTGGGATACACGCGTGTGTATCCGTTTTCTTCCAAGGCCTTGACCGTGCAGTCGTAGCCACGGAAAAATAGATCCTTGAGCTTCGTCATATCATACATCGCGCAGCCCGCCGTATCCAGTTCCACGAGCAGGTCGGCCTGACGCGAATCCGCGATGGTGTTCGATACGAACATCATCAGGAACGAACGGTAGGCTACGGAGAGGAGGTTGTCCTTGTATTTCTCTTCGTAGACATGGTTGAGGTTGAAGGCGATAAGCTTTTCGCACTTCTGCCGGATGGCCGGAACGGGCAGGTTCTGGAACGCCCCTCCGTCCACATAGTGGATTCCGCCGATGACAGTGGGGTTGAAGATGACCGGTATGGAGCACGAGGCGACGGCGCGCGGTGCGATCTCTCCCCGCGAAAATACCTTGGCTACGCCGTGCTCCAGGTCGGAAGCCACGATATAGGTGGGGATGGGCAGGTCCTCCAGCCTGGAATAGGGAATCGTCTTGCGCAGGTGCTCGACCAGCGGCTTCGAATCGAACATGCCGCCCTTGGGAAGGCCGGGTGCCACGATGTCCTTGAAAAAATTCAGGCCAAGAAACTGCTCGACCATCTCGCGGGGCTTGAGGCCGCATGCGTAGTAGATGGCCACCAGCGAGCCGGCACTGGTGCCGGAGACGATGTCGGGCTTGAGTCCGTACTCAAGCAGGGCCTGCAGCGCGCCGCAATGAGCGGCCGCCTTGGCGCCTCCTCCTCCGAAAGCCACACCGAGCTGATACTTTTTATTGGCCATAGTAACTACAAAGATACGCAACTTCATTTTGATTATTCGCACGATTTGCCGTATTTTTGCCCCCTCAAACCACGAATCACCATGGCGATACCGAAGAAAGTGAAGGAATTGCTGGAGAAACTGCTTGTCAGCGAGGAATCGGCGCCCGGCCGTTCATATGCCGTCACGCCGCTGATCGAGATGCTGCGCAGCGACGAGTTGACGAAGGAAGACAAGGAACATCTCATCCGCTATTATAATTTCCGGAAACGCTTTCTGGATACGGGGCGGGGTGACGCCTTTCCTGAGGACCATCACGACAACCGTCTGGTCGTCGACGTGCCGGGTGATACGTACCGGGACATCGTGCCTATCCTGGCCGAGTGCCTGAACTATGCGAGCGAAGACCTTGAGGACTTCCTCTGGGTGCTTGACGATGATGAGAAGGCCGG
>JAGABD010000008.1 GCA_017614795.1 Bacteroidales bacterium | reverse complement strand
CGCATTCCTTGGCGAACCCGGCCACGTGTTCGGCCTCGCGGCTGAAGAAGCTCTTGGGTATGAAAAGCGGGAAATAGGCGTTCTGTACGCCGGTTTCCTTGAACATTCCGTCCAGTATGCGCTGCATCTTTTCCCAGATTGCGTAGCCGTAGGGCTTGATTACCATGCACCCTCTTACCGCGCTCTGTTCGGCGAGGTCGGCTTTCACCACTATGTCGTTGTACCACTGGGAATAATTCTCCGCGCGCTCTGTAATTTCCTTTGCCATAAAAAAACTGAAAAAATATCCGCGTTTTTTCGCTAGTTTTGCATCTAATATATAACCAAGGTTATATCAACTGCCTCCAAGGGGCGTCGCAAATATACAAATTTTATGGTTATGAATAAAGCATATCTCGTTTTTCCTGCCGTCGTTCTGATGCTGGCGTCGTGCGCGCAGATGGCGCAGTACGCCTCCAGGCAGGAGTTTCAGGATGGCATTTATTATAAGGCGACCGACAAGCGGAACAGTGACGTCACCGTCCTGACGGAGGAAGAAATCGCCGCGCAGGCGGCGGAGAACATCCGTCAGAAGAAGTCCGCCGGAAAGGACACCCTCGTAATCATCTACGACACCGACTACTGGACTTACGGCTGGCCCTACTACGGACACTATGGCTATTACGGTTACTACGGCTGGCATCATCCGTATCACTATTACGGCTACTACAGCCCTTACTATTCCTGGTATTCGCCCGTATGGTACGGCGGACTCTACAGCTCCTGGTATTGGGGCTGGTACGACCCCTGGTACTATGACTACTGGTACTATCCCGGCTACCACCACTACTACGGCTATCATCACTATTACGGCGGCTACTATCATCGCGACAACTATTATCACCAGCGCGGCGAAACCCGCCAGAACGTGCTGGGGAACAACAACGTGTCCCGCGGCGGTATGAGCTACACCAGCAGTATGGCCGCAGGTTCGGCGTCCCGCGTCGGCTCGTCTTCGTCGCACTCCCGCACCAGCGCGGGCACAAGCACGGCGGTGAAGTCGGCAGGCGGCAGCAGCTATGCCCCGAGCCGCAGTTCTGGAGCGTTCCGCAGTTCTTCGTCCTCGAAGTCCGGCTACCGCACCGGCGGTTTCAGTTCTTCGACTTTCAGCGACGAGAGCACATACACGCGCAGTTCATCTTCCAACAGCAATAAATCTACCGGTTACAGCGATACGAATCGCAGCTCCGGCAGTTCTTCGCGAAGCAGTTCGTCATCGTACAGCGGAGGATCTTCCCGCAGCGGCGGCTCCTCCTACAGCGGAGGCTCGCACAGCGGCGGCGGTTCGCACGGCGGCGGACGCGGAGGCAGATAAAGCATTTGAATTATGAAGAGATTATCGATATTCGTTCTTCTCGCCCTTGCGGCGACAAGCATCAATGCCCAGACTATGGGTGACGCGCTCACCTGGGGCAAAAGCAATTATTACGGCACGGCCCGCACCCTCGGAATGGGCAACGCTGTGACCGCCGTCGGAGGCGATCTCGGCGGAATGTCCATCCAGCCCGCGGCAGGAGCCGTGGCGGGCTATTCCCAGTTCGAGTTCTCGCTCGGAACAAGCACCACGGTGACCGGGGCGGCCTATTCGCCTTCGTTCAACACCACCAACGAGTCCCAGACCTTCGGGATGGTGAAGAACGACAGCAAGACCACTTTCATCTTCCCGAACATTGCGGCGAACTTCCGTTTCGACACGGGCTCCGACTACGGCCTCAGGAGTCTCAATTACGGCTTTGCGGTGAACCGCAGCGATTCTTACGGCGAACGTTTCGTCTCCAGCGGCAACGAGCGCAACACCAGCATCACCGGCGCCTTCGCGGTGGGATGCTCGGGCATGGATCCCAAGGTGTTCCACAACTACAGCAATCCTTACTACAGCTCGGACGCCTACTGGAACAGCCTGGTGGCCTACGGCGGAGGTCTCGTGAACTACAATGCCGTCGATGACGCATACTATGGTTCGGGCGAGTTGAAAACCGCCACCGCAAATCCTTCGGTATTCGATTATGCCGTTCCCGGCAGCCTCTACCAGCAGATGAGCGTGCAGCAGTCCGGTTCGAAGAACGACTACGCGTTCAACTTCGGAATGAACTTCGACGACCGTTTTTACCTGGGCTTCAACCTCACCCTGGTTTCGCTCTACAACAAGTACCTGGAGACCTTCAAGGAAAGCACCGGCAACAACTACCAGCTCTTTACGGTCACTCCCGAATACATAGCGACTTCCGCGGGCACCTATCCCGGAGGAACCGCGTACGCGGCAGGAGATCCCTATGTGGGAACCGAGACCTGCTATCTCTCTTCGACTTACCGCTACGAGCATAACGTCAATATGACGGGCATCAACGCCAAGATGGGATTCATCTGGCTTCCCTTCGAAGGACTGAGGCTCGGCGGCGCCATCCAGACTCCCACCTCCTACAGCATTGTGGAGAAGTGGGGCGTGCGCGCCGGAGCGAACTTCCTGGACGACGCCTACTCCGCATTGGAGACTTCGCCCGTTTCGAAGAACGAGTACGAGTACCGCGCTCCCTGGGGCTTCAACCTCGGCGTGGCCTATACATACGGCACCCTCGGCATGATCAGCGCCGACTGGGAACTCACCGACTTCAGCGTGATGAAGTTCAGCACCGTCGACGAGGACGGCAATTTCATCGACGACGCCTACTATCGCGAGAACCAGATCAACAAACTGTTCTGCGGCGTGCAGCATACGCTCCGTCTCGGTCTCGAGGTGAAGCCCGTTCCCTTCATCGCGATAAGGGCCGGCTACAACTGGATGAGCTGCCCCGAGCGTTATTATACCTGCAACGGAGCGACTGTCACCGCGTCCGACTATGACGCCGACTTCGACAAGTTCGACAGCGGCCAGTACACGCTCGACCCGGGCAGCAAGAAGTATTTCAAGGACAACGTGTCTTCGCTGTCCGTCGGCCTCGGCTTCATTTCTGGAGGCGCCTTCTATGCCGATTTCGCGGTGCGCCGCACCACCTATCCCAAGTTCTACTATTCGCCCTACTCGGCATATTTGAACAACTATTCAGCCCCCGAGGCCCGTGTGACAAAGAGCATTGTCGACGCCGTGCTGACTGTCGGTTGGAGATTCTAAGACAAAAGAACATCTAAAACCTGAATTGAAAATGGAATTGACCGCACAGCAACTCGCCCGGATACTCGGAGGCACGGTTGACGGCAACCCCGAAGCGAGGATAACCAAGTTTGCGAAGATCGAGAACGGAAAGCCCGGAGCGCTGAGTTTCTTCGCCAACCCCAAATACGAAGAATACGTGTACACCAGCAAGGCCAGCATACTGCTGGTCAATGCCGATTTCGCCCCCAAGGCGGAAGTGAAACCTACGATGGTCCGCGTGGAGAACGCCTACATCGCCGTGGCGCAGCTCCTCAAGTACGTCAGCGAGCAGCGCAAGAAATACCGTCGCCGCCGCGCCTGCGGATGCCGCATCGCCTGGAGCGCCAAACTCGGCCGCAAGGTCAGCGTGGGCGCCTGCACGGTGATCGGCCCCAAGGTCAGGATTGGCGACTACGGCATAATCCACGACAACGTGTCGATAGGCGCCGGAACGGTAATCGGACACCACTGCCTCATCTATCCCGGAGTGCGCATCTACCCCGGCACCGTCATCGGCGACAACGTGATCCTTCACGAGAACTGCGTCATCGGTTCCGACGGCTTCGGCAACGCGCCCCGCGAGGACGGCAGCTGGGAGAAGATAGAGCACCTCGGCAACGTCGTCATCGGCAACGACGTCGAAATCGGCGCCTGCACCACGGTGGACCGCGCCGAGATGGAATCCACCATCATCGCGGACGGAGTCCGCATCGACAATCTCTGCCAGATCGCTCACAACGTGGTGGTCGGCAAGAACACCGCAATGGCCGCCCAGGTGGGCGTGGCCGGCTCCGCCGTGATAGGGGAGGGCTGCATCTTCGGAGGCCAGGTCGGAGTGATGGGACACATCAAGATCGCGGAGAAGACGACGGTCGGCGCGCAGGCCGGAATAGCCGGCGCGGTGCGCAAGCCCGGACAGATTCTGCTGGGCTCTCCCGCCATCCCCCATATGCAGTATATGAGAGCCTACGCCAAGTTCAAACAGGGCGGTCAGGAATAAGGAAATAATTGCTATCTTTGCACCCCTGTATGAATCAGCAGACACTCAAGAAAGAATACTTCTTCGAAGGCAAGGGCCTTCACACCGGCGTTTATACCCATATGACGCTGAAACCCGCGGTCGAGAACAGCGGAATCGTCTTCGTGCGCACCGACCTCGGCGTGCAGATTCCCGCCCTTGCGGAGAATGTCACCAATACCGCCCGCTGCACCCTGATTTCCAAGGGTGAGGCGTTCGTGTCCACCATCGAGCACATAATGTCGGCTTTCACCGGCCTCGGAGTGGACAATGCCATCGTCGAACTCGACAACGGCGAAGTTCCCATCCTCGACGGCAGCGCCCGTTTCTATGCCGAAGCCATCGTGGCGGACGGACTGCAGGAGCAGAAGGCGGAGCGCAAGTATTTCACCATCCCAGAAGAAGTCGAAATCAAGGACGAGAAGACCGGCTCCTGGGTGAAGGTGACACCCGCCGACGAGCTTTCCTACGACATCACGGTGGACTTCGGTTCCCGCGTCCTCGGAGTGCAGACCGCCCATTGGGACGAGCACACTCCCTATGCCGCCGAGGTGGCTCCCTGCCGTACCTTCTGCTTCTTCCACGAAGTGCAGTATCTGGCATCGCAAGGCCTCGTGAAGGGCGGCGACGTGGACAATGCCATCGTGGTTGTCGAGCATCCGGTGGACGATGCCACGCTTGAGCAGATGGCGCGCCTTTTCGGACAGCCGCTTCTCAAAGTTACCCCCGAAGGATATCTGAGCAACCTGGTGCTTCGTTTCCCCAACGAATGCGGACGCCACAAGCTGCTCGACCTCATAGGTGATATGCGCCTCGCCGGAGGCTATCTCCGCGCCCATATCACAGCGTACAAACCTGGCCACACTATCAACACGAATACGGCTAAAGCCGTGCAAAAACTCATTTAACAATGGCAAAAATTCATCCTCTTGCAACTGTCAGCCCCAACGCGAAGCTCGCGGACTCCGTGGAGGTGGGACCCTACGCTTTCATCGACGATAATGTGGAAATCGGCGAGGGCACCAAGATTCTTCCCCACGCCACCATCTTTTCCTATGTGAAGATTGGTTCCGGTTGCGAAATCTTCCCCGGCGCAGTCATCGGCGCCATCCCTCAGGACCTCAAGTTCGAAGGAGAGGTGACCTGGGTCGAAATAGGCAACAACGTCACCATCCGTGAGTGCGCCACCATCAACCGCGGCACCAAGGCCAGCGGCAAGGGCGTCACCAAGGTGGGCGACAATACCCTCATAATGTCTTACGTGCACGT
>JAGABD010000082.1 GCA_017614795.1 Bacteroidales bacterium | reverse complement strand
CTTGCCACTGATGACGATGCGGGTTTCCTCGCTGTCGACGCCTTCCACCATCCTCTTGAAACGAACCTGCTTGAGGTTCAGGATGATGTCCTGCATGCCTTCGATGACACCGGGAATCGTTGCAAATTCCTGGTCCACGCCGGTGATGCGGATCTGGCTGATGGCGAAGCCTTCGAGAGAGGCAAGGAGAATGCGACGGAGAGCATTGCCGATAGTCTGGCCATAACCAGGCTCAAGAGGGCGGAATTCGAAGCGACCGAGGGTGTCGGTTCCTTCGAGCATGATGACCTTGTCGGGTTTCTGGAATGCTAAGATTGCCATAATGATGGGTGTTAATAGGTTACTTGGAGTACAGGTCGACGATGAGCTGCTCGTTGATATTCTCGGGGATATCAGCCCTCAGGGGCATGTTGAGGAACTTACCGGTCAGGGTCTGGGCGTCGAACTCCAGCCAGGAGTACTTGGACGCACCGGCGACTGCTGCGGTGATAACCTCAAGGTTCTTGCTCCTCTCGCGAACGGCGACCACATCACCAGCCTTCACCTGTGCGGAAGGGATGTTGCACACTGCACCGTTGAGGGTGATGTGACGGTGGCTGACCAACTGACGTGCAGCAGCCCTGGAGGGGGCGATGCCGAGGCGGTAAACCACATTGTCGAGACGGCTCTCGAGGAGGAGAACGAGGTTCTCACCCTTCTGGCCGGGCATGCGGGAAGCCTTGTCGTAGGTGTTGTGGAACTGGCGCTCCAGAACTCCGTACATATACTTCACTTTCTGTTTCTCCTTGAGCTGGTTGCCGTATTCCTTGCTCTTTTTGCGCTTGGCGGCGAGACCATGCTGTCCCGGAGGATAGTTTCTCTTTTCGAAATCTTTGTCTGCACCGAAGATAGGCTCGCCGAATTTGCGGGCGATCTTGGTGGTAGGGCCTGTATATCTTGCCATAGTTTCTAGTCTTTAAACGTTAAACTTTACGACGGCCTTTCGGACGGCAACCATTGTGAGGCATAGGGGTCACGTCGAAGATCTCGGTGACGATGATGCCTGCATTGTTGATGGTACGAATGGCGGATTCACGGCCTGAGCCAGGACCCTTGACATAACACTTCACTTTGCGAAGACCTGCGTCGAAAGCAGTCTTAGCAGCATCTTCTGCGGCCATCTGGGCGGCATAGGGCGTGTTCTTCTTGGAACCGCGGAAACCGCACTTGCCAGCGGAGCCCCAGCTGATCACCTGCCCCTGAGCATTGGTCAGAGACACGATAACGTTGTTGAAAGTAGAGGAGATATGGGCTTCGCCATAAGCCTCGACCTTGACAACTCTCTTGGATGTTGTAGTTTTCTTTGCCATAATTCAACTGCTTTTACTTGGTCGCCTTCTTCTTGTTGGCAACAGTCTTCTTCTTACCCTTGCGGGTACGGGCGTTGTTCTTGGTACTCTGCCCGCGGACAGGGAGGCCGATACGGTGACGGATTCCACGATAGCAACCGATATCCATGAGTCGCTTGATGTTCATCTGGACGGTGGAACGGAGTTCACCCTCGATCTTTAACTCACCGACTTCGGCACGGATTGCAGCGGTCTGTGCGTCATCCCAGTCGCCAACCTTGATAGTAGGATCGATGCCGCACTTCTCCAGGATCCTGGAAGCTGTGCTGCGGCCGATACCGTAGATGTAGGTGAGGCCTACATCACCTCTTTTGTTGTTTGGTAAATCAACACCGGCTATTCTTGCCATAATTATACTTGTACTTAATTGTTAGACAATTGATTATCCCTGGCGCATCTTGAACTTGGGGTTCTTCTTGCAGATGACGTAGAGGCGGCCTTTGCGCTTCACGATCTTGCAATCTTCACTGCGCTTCTTGATGGATGTTTTGACTTTCATATCGTTGTATTTTTATTTGTATCTGAAAGATATTCTGCCCTTGGTCAAATCGTACGGTGAAATTTCAACGCGCACCTTGTCGCCCAGAAGTATGTGGATAAAGTTCATACGCATCTTCCCGGAAATATTGCAGAGAAGCACGTGACCGTTCTCAAGCTCGACCTTGAACATCGCGTTTGGAAGGGTCTCGATAACCTTTCCATCTTGTTCTATTGCTACTTGTTTTGACATTAAAATATCACTTTAAAAATTAATCTTGGGATCTTTCTCGATAAAATCGAAAGTGGACAGTTGCTCAGCCTTGCCGCGACGGACAACAATCGTCAACTCGTAATGAGCGGCGTTGCTGCGGTCGGAGGTGTGCACTGCCCAACCGTTACGGTTGAGATACACACTGCGCCCGCCGGCATTCACCATAGGCTCAATACAAATAGTCATTCCTTCCATCAGCTTGGGGCCGTGGCCCTGGCGCCCGAAATTGGGAACGCCCGGAGCCTCGTGCATACTCTTGCCAATGCCGTGGCCTTCCAGCTCACGGACGATGGAGAACCCGAACGACTCGACGTAAGATTGCACCGCGTGTCCGATGTCGCCGACCCTGTTACCCGCCACAGCGGCCTCTATGCCCTTGTAGAGCGAAGCCTTCGTCACGTCCATGAGCTTACGGGTTGCCGCACTTACCTCCCCCACGGGGAAGGTGTATGCGGAATCTCCGTTATAGCCCTTGTACAGCGTGCCGATATCTGCGGTGACGATGTCGCCCTCCTTGAGGACATAGTCGGACGGGAAACCGTGCACGACCACATCGTTCACCGAAGTGCAGATTGCTGCGGGGAAACCCTCGAAACCGAGGAAAGAGGGTACTGCGCCATTGTCGCGGATGAAAGTCTCGGCCACCCTGTTCAACTCTTTGGTTGTCACACCGGGGGCGACCGCCTTACCGACTTCCGCCAGGGTCTTGCTTACAAGAATGGCATTCTCGCGAAGGAGCCCGATCTCTTCCTCAGTCTTGGGTCTTACCATCTCACTTCTGATTATCAAAGAACTACATGCCTGAGCGCCCGGTCAGACGGCCGGTCTTCATGAGACCGTCGTAGTGACGCATAAGCAGATAACTTTCGATCTGCTGCAGGGTGTCCAGG
>JAGABD010000081.1 GCA_017614795.1 Bacteroidales bacterium | reverse complement strand
GGGCGCCGCGGGAGCGGGCTGTTCGGCGCGGGGCTGGAAGCCTGCGGGAGCGGCGCTCTGGTATGAAGGCTGGGCCGGCTGCTGGTATGCGGGCTGGTCGTCTTCCTGGTCCGGACGGCGGGGGGAAAGGAGCTGGATGTTGTCCACGATGACTTCGGTCCTGTCCTTCTTGCTGCCTGCCTGGTCGGTGTAGGAGCGGGTGCGGAGCTTGCCCTCGATGTAGAGGGCGGTGCCCTTCTTTACGTATTTCTCGGCGAAGTCGGCGTTTGCCCTCCAGGCGACGATATTGTGCCATTCGGTGTTTTCCCTCTGTTCGCCGCTGCGGTCGCGGAAGCGTTCCGTGGTTGCGAGTCTGAATGTTGCGACTTTAGTCTGAGCTCCGCTTGCGGAGTTTCCTTCAAGGTAACGGATTTCGGGGTCCATTCCAACGTTACCGATAAGCATAACTTTGTTGAGTGACATAATGTATAGTTTTTAAAAGTAAGTGTCGTTTTATTCGGGCTTCTGCCAGATGCCCTGATCTATCATGGATTTGGCTATCATTCCGGCCACGACCTCGGCCCCTTCGCGGGTAAAGTGGGTGTTGTCGGTGCCGTTGACGCTCACCATAAAGAAGGGCTTGGAGGCTTCGTCACCGAGTTTTGTGAGCCATTCGTGGGTCATCTCCTCGGCATCCACAAGGGGAGTGTCGGTGTCGGCCGCCAGTTTGCGCATAGCGTCGGGATAATCGCCCAGAGTGCGGCGCGCAGTGCCGTCGGAATGGAAGTAGCGGCGCGAAGGACTGGTCACCAGCACGGGCTTGGCTCCCTTTGCGCGGGTTTCCTCAATAAAGCGGTTGAGGTTGTCGTAGAACCCGGTGTATGCCTCGACATAACGCGACGGCGAATTGACCTTCTGGTCGTTGCCTCCGAACTGCATCAGCACGAGGTCGCCGGGCTTCACCCTTGCGATGGCCGCGTCCCAGCGTCCTTCGTCGATGAAGGACTTGGTGCTCTGCCCGCCGATTGCGTAGTTGAAGACCTTGGCTCCGCCGAGCGCGGGGCCGAGCATCTCGCCCCAGCCTGTCTGCGGCCTGCTTTCTGGGCCGTATTCGCTGCAGAATGAATCTCCCACCAGGTGAATCCTCACCGAAGGCTTCTTCGCCACCGCCATGGTCGCGAGAAGAATGAATGCCAGTATAGCTAACTTTTTCATAGAAAACAAAGATAGTAAAAGAATTCGGATTTCGCGCACCTTATAATTCTGCGTACAGAAAACCAATTTTTTTTTGGATTACTGAACGAGGGATTATAACTCGTCGGCAATTATTGTCATATTTCGTACAGAAAAACGTGTTTTTGTCGTTTATCTGTACGAAATAATACAATTTTTACTATATTTGCGTCATGATAACGGATCAATTGAGAAAGCTGGGGGCCATCCCGTTTGACATAACGGTCCTCCAAAACATATATCCCGACTGCTCCTGCGTTTGCGACAAGGCGAGACGCCTGGTTATGCAGGGCGATATCATCCGGCTCAAGAAGGGAATGTATGTCCTTTCGTCAATGGATATCCCCCTGTCTAAAGAACTCATAGCGAACCATCTGTACGGTCCTTCTTATGTGTCGATGAATTGGGCGCTCAGTTACTGGGGGTTGATTCCGGAACGTGTGCATCTGGTGGAATCGCTTACCACCAAGCACAACAGGGACTTCTATACTCCTATCGGTTCGTTCTCGTATAAGAACTGTCCGGATAGCTACTTCCCGATAGGTATAAGGCAACGTGGCGATGACGAAACACGGTTCCTGATAGCCGGACCGGAAAAGGCGCTTTGCGACTATATCTGCGACAATTCAGTGTCGTTCAGGTCAAAGAAGGAAGCGCTGGTATTCCTTGAGGAGGATTTGAGGTTCGAAATGGATGCCCTGAGAGATATGGACCCGACAATTGTCGAGCAATGCGCGTACCTCCGAAACAAGACCTTATTATTCATATCTAAAATCATACGCAATGAACACACTGTTTGAATCGATGTTGGACGCATATCTCCGAAAGGAGAATGTAGTTCAAGGTAATGCTGAGCGGGAAGTGATGCAGCTTGTTGTCCTGTCAGGACTGAATCGTGGGGGGTTCTTTCGCAAAGCGGCCTTCTACGGTGGCACGTGCTTGCGTATATTCCACGATCTTCCGAGGTTTTCGGAAGATATGGATTTCTCCCTTTTGGAGCCGGACCCGGATTTTTCGTTCGAGGAGTACTTCCCTGCAATTTTGGAGGAGTGCAAGTTCCTTGGACGGCGGGTTACAATCACCAAGAAGGACAAGAGAACACTCGGCCACGTAGAATCTGCATTCCTGAAGGATAACACCAGCGTCTACAATCTCGCCTTCCAGACCGAAAAGACATTGAAGATCAAGATAGAGGTCGATACCCAACCGCCTCTCGGCTTCGAAACGGAGCAGTTGCTGCTGCACCAGCCTCACCCTTCGTATATCCGTTGCGTAGCATTGCCGGATCTATTTGCCGGAAAGATGCATGCTCTGCTCTTCCGCAGATGGAGGAGAAGGATAAAGGGCCGTGACTGGTATGACTTCGACTGGTATGTCAGACACTCAGTTCCACTTGATTTCAATCATTTGCGAGAAAGAATCAAGAATCTTGACGATGTGGATCTGGACAGGGAATCCTTTATGACGCTTCTGAAGGAAAAACTGTCAAGTTGCGATAT
>JAGABD010000080.1 GCA_017614795.1 Bacteroidales bacterium | reverse complement strand
CAGTTGCGACTCTATCTGGTGACCGACCGGCCGTTGTCGCTCGGGCGCGATATCGAATGGATAGTCGAGGAGGCGGTGAAGGGCGGCGCGACCATGGTGCAACTGCGGGAGAAGGATATCGACACCCGCGAATTCATCGCGCTGGCGCGGCGGCTGCAGCCTTTTTTGAAGGAGGCGGGCGTGCCGCTGATTATCAACGACCGTGTCGATGTGGCGCTGGCGGTCGACGCGGACGGCGTCCACATAGGCCAGAGTGACATGCCGTACGAGATAGCGAGGAGGCTGCTAGGGCCGGACAAAATTATCGGCCTGAGTGTGGAGAATATGGATGAGGTGAGGGAGGCTAACTTGCTGGATGTCGATTATATAGGGGTGTCACCGGTGTACGCCACGGCGACCAAGACTGATACTGCTCCGCCATTCGGTATCGACGGTCTTAGGGAGGCGGTCCGATTGTCACGGCATCCTGCTGTAGCAATCGGAGGAATGAACGCCCGCACAGCTGCCGACGCCTTTGCAACCGGCGTCGACGGGATAGCTGTCGTAAGTGCCATCTGCAGCGCCCCGGAGCCTCGAAAAGCTGCGGAAGAGTTGTTAGCAATGGCAGCAAGCCACCCCGGCTACATCCAATCCTCGCTTCGCTGCGGCCCAGGGAGCTCGAGGGGAACGCCCCTTGATTAAAATTGTTGCCGCGAGAGCGGCAACGCCGGGGTGGCTTCTGCCATAGCGCTATCTGCGGTCGATTCCGCAGTAACCGTAATCCCAGAACCAGTATTCGAATTTGGTGGCGGCGACGAACTCGGCGGTCATGCGTTGACGGGTGGCTTCATCAGTCGCGGCGGCGTAAGAATCGGCCAGTTTGAGAACGGCGTTTACGCCCTCGGTGAAGGCGTCGTTGCCGTACTCCTGAATCCATTCGCGGTAGGGATTTCCTTCGACCGATGCAATCCTGAGTATGTGCTGTCCGACCTCGTTATAGACCCACATGCAGGGCAGCATTGCGGCGAGTCCGATCGCCTTGCTGCCGGTGCCGATGGCTGCCTGGGTGTGTGCGTTGTAGTCAGCTGTGACAGTGGAGGGAAGTACCTGAGTATCAATGCCGAAGCGGTCGATCAGCAGGGCGTGCATCATCTTCTCTCCCTCTAGCCCTTCCTTGGCAAATTCGACAAACATTTCGTGCGCTTCCGGCTCGGTAATCAGCTCCGCAAGTTCGAACATCTGGCGTCCGTAATTGCCGATGTATAGTTCGTCCTGGGCGAGGTACCGGTCGAAGCAGGCGGTGTCCAGAGTGCCGTCGGCGAGCTCTTTAATGAACGGATGGTTGATGATATCGGAGTAGATGTCCGCAGCGGCCTCCCAAGCCTGTGCTGTCCACGATGTTGAATTGCTCATTTGTTTACAAATTTTTCGCAAATATCGTAAAAATACTTTGTAATTAGGGCTGAAATTATTAAATTAGCGGAACTTATTGATTCTAATCTTAAAACTTATAAAAAATTATGGCAGCTCAGAAAATTGACATCAAAGAGACCATCGTTGCCGGTGTGCAATATGGCATGAAGAACATCGTGAACCTTCTCCTTATGGTGCTCCTGTATGTGGTTACCGTTTGGATTCCCTACTTGAACATAGGAACCACCATCGGTCTGTACAAGGCAATCATCAAGATAGGCAAGGGAGAGGTCATCAACCCGACGGAAATCTTCGCAAAGGAGAACTTCGAGAACCTTGGAGATTTCTTCCTCCTGCTGGGTTTCCTGAGCATCGGTATTTCCATGGCCGCAGTGTTCATGTTCATCCCCGCAATCGTTATCGGAATTGCATGGCAGTTCGCCATCTACTTCTTCATCGACAAGGGACTCTCTCCTACCAAAGCATTGAAAGTCAGCTATAAAGCCACCTACGGCGAGAAGTGGAGAATCTTCTTCATTTACATCATTCTCTACATAGCAATTGCGATCATCTGCTGCATCCTGGGTCTCATCCCGAAGGTCGGCGGTATTCTCGCTGCACTTGCAACCATCTGCTGCCTGGCCATCGTAGTGGCAATAGAGGGAGTGATGTACAAGCACTTCTCTGATAAGGCCGATGAGATCTTCGCCGACAAGATTGCCGCATGCTGCTGCAAGGAGGCACCCGAGGCTCCTGCTGCACCCGCTGAGGAGGCCCCGGAGGCTGAGTAACAGGCCGTCAAATGTAATCGCCTGATTCGCAGGTGTTTATCAAAAATCGTCCACCCCTTTTGAGGTGGACGATTTTTGGTAATCTGCTGGTAATGAAGAACTTCCGTTCAACGGCGAAACATCTACCAGTTCTGCGCGGTGATCTCGAAGAATGACTGGGGATGTGCGCAGACGGGGCAGAGTTCGGGAGCCTTGGTGCCCACCACGATGTGTCCGCAGTTGCGGCACTCCCAGATCTTCACTTCGCTCCTGGCGAAGACCTCATTGGCCTCGATGTTCTTCAGAAGTGCCCTGTAGCGCTCCTCGTGGCGCTTTTCGATGGCTGCTACCAGACGGAATTTCGCGGCGAGAGCCTTGAATCCTTCCTCCTCCGCGGTCTTGGCGAAGCCTTCGTACATGTCGGTCCATTCGAAGTTCTCGCCGGCTGCCGCTGCGGCCAGGTTCTCGGCGGTGCTGCCTATGCCCTCAAGCTCCTTGAACCAGAGCTTTGCATGCTCTTTCTCGTTGTCGGCAGTCTTGAGGAAGATCTCGGACATCTGCTCGAAGCCTTCTTTCTTGGCTACGGATGCGAAATAGGTGTACTTGTTTCTCGCCTGTGATTCGCCGGCGAACGCTGCTTCCAGATTTTTCTCGGTCTGGGTACCTGCATACTTGTTTGCCATATCTGTAAAAGTGTAAAAATCCGTTACTTGAACGCTATTCGCAAATTTAACAAAAAAATCGATAACATAGCAACACAAAATCTCCCAAGCGAATGTTAGGAATATTATTATATTATTTGTACATTTGTATGTTTTATCGCATCTCGATAGAACGGGGGACCACGGACACCGCTCCCGGAGGGAGCAGGACTGATTGATACAGAGCAAGGTACCAAGGTCCCGGCCTCGCCCGGAGCTGGGTTTTCTTCCGACTCCGAGGAGGGGAAGATATACCCAAAACCGAAAAAATGAAAGGAATAGTTCTCGCCGGAGGCTCCGGCACCCGTCTCTATCCCATTACAAAAGGCGTCAGCAAGCAGTTGCTGCCCATATACGACAAGCCCATGGTGTACTACCCCATCAGCGCGCTCATGCTCGCCGGTATCAGGGACATCCTCATCATCAGTACACCTCAGGACCTGCCGGGATTCCGCCGTCTGCTTGGCACCGGCGAAGACTACGGCGTGCGTTTCGAGTATGCCGAACAGCCCAGCCCCGACGGTCTCGCGCAGGCCTTCATCATCGGCAGGGATTTCATCGGCGACGACTGCGCCTGCCTGGTGCTGGGAGACAACATTTTCCATGGAGTCGGCTTCGTCAAGCTGCTGCAGGATGCGGTGCGTACCGCGGAAGAGGAGAACAAGGCTACGGTCTTCGGCTACTGGGTATCCGATCCCGAGCGTTACGGTGTGGCGGAGTTTGACAAGGACGGCAACTGCCTGAGCATTGAGGAGAAGCCGAAGGAGCCGAAGAGCAACTACGCCGTCGTGGGCCTCTATTTCTACCCCAACAAGGTGGTGGATGTGGCGGCGCACATCAAGCCGAGCGCCCGCGGCGAACTGGAGATAACCACCGTTAACCAGCAGTTCCTGCACGACGGCGAACTGAAGGTGCAGACGCTGGGCCGCGGATTCGCCTGGCTGGACACCGGCACGCACGACTCCCTTGCGGAGGCGTCCATATACATCGAGACCATCGAGAAGCGGCAGGGCCTCAAGGTCGCGTGCCTCGAGGGCATAGCGCTTACCAGGGGCTGGATCACGCCCGAGCGCATGCGCGAGATCGCCCGCCCGATGGCGAAGAACCAGTACGGCCAGTACCTGCTGAAGATGGCCGACGAAGTTGAAAAGAACGGCCCCGGAGACGTAGAATGATTAACGTAATCGATACAGCAATCCCCGGCGTGGTGATGATAGAACCGCGCGTATTCGGCGACTCCAGAGGCTACTTTTTCGAGACCTGGAGCGAGCGCGACTTCAACGAGGCCGTGCGTCCGGTACGATGGGTGCAGGACAACGAGAGCAAGAGCTCCTACGGCGTGCTCCGCGGCCTGCATTTCCAGAAGGGACGTCACTCGCAAAGCAAGCTCGTGCGCGTCGTGAGCGGGCGCGTGCTCGACGTGGCGGTGGATATCAGGCGCGGTTCGCCCTGGTTCGGGCAGCATGTGGCATGCGAACTGAGCGGCGACAACAAGCGTCAGTTCTTCATCCCCCGCGGCTTCGCTCATGGGTTCGCGGTGCTGAGCCAGGAGGCGGTGTTCCAGTATAAGTGCGACAACTTCTATGAGCCTGCGTCCGAAGGGGCTATCGCATGGAACGATCCCGAACTCGGTATCGACTGGGGAGTGCCGGCGGCCGACGTGCTGCTGTCCGAAAAGGACAAGCACCACCCGCTGCTGGCCGATGTGCCGGAACTGTTTGACTACAGCATAGACTATTACGCCGAATGAAGATACTTGTCACTGGTGCCAACGGGCAGCTCGGAATGAGTCTGCGGCGGCTCGCGGGGATTGCCGGTCAAGCCGGCAATGACGAAGACTGCCGAGCCGGCAATGACGATGGTCGTCATGCCCGACCTGATCGGGCATCCTTCATCTTCACCGACGTCACCGACGCCCCCGGCCTCGACACCGTCCACCTGGACATCACCGACATAGCCGCCGTGCGCGCGCTGGTTGCCGAGGAGCAGGTGAACGTCATCATCAACTGCGCAGCCTACACCAACGTGGACGCGGCGGAAGACAACCCCGAGCTCGCCGCATTGCTGAACGCTACGGCTGTCGGCAATCTGGCGACGGTGATGAAGGAGACCGGCGGCCTGCTGGCCCATATCTCCACCGACTACGTATTCGGAGGCGATCCGTACAACACTCCCTGCACCGAAGAGCAGAAGGGCACGCCCACCGGGGTGTACGGACTGACGAAGCTCCACGGAGAGCAGGCGATCCTGGCGTCCGGCGTGAGGCACATCATCATACGCACCGCATGGCTCTACAGCGAGTACGGGAAGAACTTCGTAAAGACCATGCTGCGCCTTACCGCGGAGAAGCCGCAGCTGAAGGTGGTGTTCGACCAGGTGGGTACGCCCACTTACGCCGGGGACCTCGCCGGGGCGATACTTTCCATACTGACTGCCCTCGATGGCGAGGGGATTGCGGATCAAGTCCGCAATGAGGGGGCTCATCCCGGAACCCACGCCCCTCATCCCGGACTCCACGCCCCTCATCCCGGAACCCACGCCCCTCATCCCGGACTCGATCCGGGATCCCCCTGCATCTTCCACTACAGCAACGAGGGCGTCTGCAGCTGGTACGACTTCACCAAGTTTATCGCCGAGTATTCCGGCCACACTTCCTGCGACATTATTCCTTGCCACAGTAACGAATTCCCTTCCAAGGTGCACCGGCCGGCATACTCCGTGCTCGACAAGACCAAAATCAAGAATACCTTCGGACTGCAGATCCCTTACTGGACCGAGTCCCTCAAACGATGCATACAGAACCTTTGCGCATGAAACGTACAATCATCATAACCGGCGGTGCCGGATTCATAGGCTCGCACGTGGTGCGGCTCTTCGTCAACAAGTACCCCGAATACAGGATCATCAACCTGGACAAGCTGACCTACGCCGGCAACCTCGCCAACCTGAAGGACATCGAAGACAAGCCGAACTACCGCTTCGTCAAGATGGACATCTGCGACTTCGAAGGTGTGCTCAAGCTGATGCAGGAGGAGCATGTGGACGGCATTATCCATCTTGCCGCAGAGTCCCATGTGGACCGCAGCATCAAGGATCCCTTCACCTTCGCACAGACCAACGTCATGGGTACGCTCTCCCTCCTTCAGGCCGCCAAGGCCTATTGGGAACCCCTCGGGTGGGAGGGGAAGCGCTTCTACCACATCTCCACCGACGAAGTCTACGGTGCCCTGGAAATGACGCACCCCGAGGGCATCGAGCCCCCGTTCACTACCAAGGCCTCCAGCGGCAAGCACCATCTCGCCTATGGCGAAAAGTTCTTTACGGAGGACCTGAAGTATCAGCCGCACAGCCCGTACAGCGCCGCCAAGGCCAGTTCCGACCACTTCGTGCGCGCGTTCCACGACACCTTCGGCATGCCGACCATCGTCACGAACTGCTCCAACAACTACGGCCCCTATCAGTT
>JAGABD010000079.1 GCA_017614795.1 Bacteroidales bacterium | reverse complement strand
TTTATGCATGGTGAGGGTGCCGCGGATTTCTTTCCAGGAGACGTCGCCGCCGGGACCGGATTTTTCGGCTTCTTTAACCCAGTTGCCGAAATGAGGGAGAAGAAGCTGGGTGACATCGGGTATCACGAGGCAGCCGTGCTCCTTGATGTACGCCATCTGGGCAGCCTTGGCTTCGGCCTGCTGAGGGGTATAGGCAGCAGAGCCGCCGGTGAGTTTGGATGCGTCGAACTCTATGTCCGGAATCTCGAAGTTCTCGAGTTCGCGGAGCGCTTTCAGACCTTCGCGAAGTTCGCGCAGAGCGCTCTTCTTCTTGGGCTTCTTGCCATCGGCCTTGGCCTCTTCCTGAGCCTGAGCCTGAGCCTGCTGCTGAGCCATCTGCTTCGCTTCAATCTCCTTCCCCGCGGCCTCGAGAGACTCGTAGGTTGTGCCGGGAGCGCTCGCTCCGGCAAACTGCTCCATCAGCGCAATATTGAAGTGATACGACCAGCTGCCTTCTTCCAGCAGGGTGAGCATTGCAGTTACGACGTTCTTGGAATCGGTGGTCTGAAGTTCCATCTGGCCGTCTGAAAAAGCATAGGCCAAGCCTTCGAGCGCAGTGCCGAGATTGGCCGAGACTGCACCCTCGGTGCGGTTATAGATTCCCTGGATATCGAAGCCGAGAACGACGCCGTCTTCCTTGACGCTCGGGGTGAGGAACTCGCCCTGGGCATGGAAGGTACCGCCGCCGGAACGGGATACCGGCTGAACTTCCAGCATCACCCACTGCGGCTGGTCCTCTTCGTCCAGGGAGCCGGCCACGGAGAAGCCGCCGTGCATGGTGTAGTCGTGCGCCGGAAGGGTGAACTGGTCGTGCACGGCCATGGTGTAGCTCCATTTTTCGGCCTCCAGCACCTCGACGTCGAAGTATTCCTCAACCTGGACGTAGCAGCCGTTTTCCGGCTGGGCGAGGTAGAGATATACGCGAAGGCGTCCCTTGCCCTTTGTCACTCCGTGAAGACGGATACGGGCCTTGCCCTCGGCGTCGGTGGTGACCTCCGGCTGTTCGACGGTGAAGACGCCCTCGTTCATTGACGTAACCTTGAAGGTGTAGCCGTCGATGTTCCAGCGGTCCTGGATGTCGGAGAGATAGAAGTCCAGCGCGCCGGTGCAGCCTTCGTACACGGGGAAGTAAAGTTCGGAGCTTTTGATGTGCACCTTGAGCGGGGTGTACCAGACCTGCAGGTCGGCCGACCCGGAATGCGTTTTTTCGCTGTGCTTGCCTGCCTTGGTGTGGCTGGAGTCGAAGCTCTGGGTTCCCGCCCAAATGGACACGAAGCCTTCGTCCGCAAAGTCGGTACGCTCGGTGTAGTGGGTGGCGTCCTTGCTCTCGCGGGTGGTATAGGAGTAGCCGGTATGCCGTGCCGAGCCTTCGGTGAAGATGTCCTGAACTTCGGTACTGTCGGGCCTGTGGGCCATAATCGAAGCGTGTACCGCGTAGTGCTCCCAGTACACCGTCTGGCCCTTGAGGTCTTTCTTCACAAGGCCTTCGCGGAGCTTGGCGCGGGAGTCGAGGGCGTCGAACATCTGCCGTGCGGAACCGGCACCGTCGCCGCTGCCGGACCACAACGCCTCGATGAAGGGGCCGAGTTCGGTTGCGGAGAAGTCTCCCCTTAACGGCGGGGTGCTCTGTGCCGCTGCGGAGAGACAGACGGCCGCAAGAGTCAAGGTCAGGAACAGTTTCTTCATATAGTTTTTAATCGTTTAGAACCGTTTGTAAACGTTTAACGCGCCCCTCCGCCGAAGCCGCCGCCGCTGAAACCGCCACCGCCGCCGAAGGAGGTGCCGCCGCCGAATCCGCCGAAACTGCCGCTGCTGCGGCCCATGGCCTCGGACGCACGGATCTGGGCGTTTGTGATGGCACCGGCCATCTGGTTATTACGCCAAAGCAGCCAGCGGGTGGTGTCGTAATCGAGCATCACTACGTCTTCGAAGAGTTTGGGGTTGATGTCGTGGAGTTCCTTGGCAACCTTGTCGGCTATGCCGAACATCGCGCCGAACACCAGGTAGTCCTGCCAGAGGGTGACTTCCTGCGAACCGCGCTCGGAGATGAGCGTGAAGTCGGAAAGGAACTTCTTGAATCCCAGTAGCTTACGGGCTTCTTCCTGGCCGGCCGGAGTGTATTTGGGAGTGCCCATTATGCTCTTCTGGTCGAGCTGGCCTGCCGCCTTCATGGCGTCCTGGCCGTGCTTAGAGGCGTCCGTTATCCATTTGTTAACGGTCTTGTAGTTTCGCTTCGACCAGCGGGAGAACTCGTTGTCCTGCAGGATCTCGTCGCTGCCCGAGGCGGACTTGAGCATATCGTAGAGGCCGCGCGAATCGGCGTCAAGCCCTGCGGCCACGGAGTCGTTGAATGCGATGTCCACCTTGTCGCCGGAGCTGCGGTTCACGACCAGGGCGCCCTTATACACCATCCGAAGGATGAGGGCCGATGCGAAGCAGTTGCCCTTTTTGATTTCTTCCAGACGGCCGAGGGTGTAGTTGCTCTTGAGCAGGTCGCCGCCGTAAGGCAGGTCGCGGTTCCACTGGACGTCTTTCTTACGGCAGCCGAGTACCTTTTTGGGGCTGTTGGCAAGCTCTGCGAGCAGGCCGGAGCCGAGCAGAAAGCTGGCCACATAGAACAGGATTTCCAGTAATTTCCAGAAGGCGCCGTCGGAGCTAGAATCGCCTTCATCCTCGAACCTGGCGCCCTTGAGCGCTTCGGCCAGGACCTGCTCGAAGCCGCGGTTCTGCTCGCTGGGCGAATGGAAGAGGCCCTTTTCGAAGCGCAGTAGGACGATGAGCGACTTGATGCGGCCGGAGGACTCGAAGACCACGGAGCCGGTTCCTGAGCTTGTCGAAGGATCGAACCGGCTTTCCCCCTCCAGGCCGAAGCCCCAGAAGCGGACTTTATCCTGGGTGAGACCGTCCGCAGAGATGCGGGCTTTCACGTGCTGCGGGGTGCTGGAGAGCCCGGGCGAGAGGAGCTGCAGGTGCAGCATATCGGCGTCGGTCAGGCTCTTCACGGCATTGCTCATCGTATAGTTCACCTTCCAGGTGCGCTCGCCGTAATCGCCTATCCCCCAGCATATTTCTACGCCGTTCCGCTTATGCAGCAGCCCGCATCTGCACGCTTTTTCTGAGCGGGGACGGTCGCTGTCCCATTCGTCTTCCACGATATACTTGCGGCCGGTTTCGTCGACCACGGACAGCCCGCTTATCCGGATATCGCCCAGGTCTTTACGGACCAGGTACCACTCGGTGCCGTCGGTGACGTTCACCTTCCACACCTCAGTGATGCGGGCGGTGCCGTTCTGCTCCAGCCACACCGAAATATCCACGTCGCGGATGGATCCGGCACGGCCAAAAGCGGCCACGCTCAGGAGGAGGGCCGCTGCCGCTGCGAG
>JAGABD010000078.1 GCA_017614795.1 Bacteroidales bacterium | reverse complement strand
TGGTGGGTGATGAAGGGGCGTGCGGTGGCGCCGCCGGGGATGCCCTGAAGTATCGGGGTCTCCACCTCGAGGCAGCCCGCCTCGTTGAAGTACTCGCGCATCGTGGCGATGATCTTCGCCCTCTTCGCGAAAACTTCCTTCACCTGGGGGTTCACGATGAGGTCCACGTACCTCTGGCGATAACGGAGTTCCGGGTCGGCAAAGCCGTCGTGCACGGTGCCGTCGGCATCGGTCTTCACGATGGGAAGCACGCGCAGCGACTTGCTCAGAAGCGTCAGTTCCTTTGCGTGAATGCTGAGCTGGCCGGTCTGGGTAATGAAGGCGAAGCCCTTGATGCCCACGATGTCGCCGATGTCCAGAAGTTTCTTGAACACGGTGTTGTACATCGTCTTGTCCTCGTCCGGGCAGATTTCGTCGCGCTTTACATACACCTGTATGCGGCCGGTCTCGTCCTGGAGCTCCATGAACGAAGCCGCTCCCATAATGCGGCGGCTCATAATGCGTCCCGCTATGCAGACGTCCTGAAGGTTCTGCTTCTCGGGGTCGTACTCAGCCGCGATGCCAGCCGCGGTGTTGTTCACCGGGTATAATGCCGCGGGATAGGGTTCGATGCCGAGTTCCTTCAATTTCGCAAGGGAATCCCTGCGGATCTGTTCCTGTTCGCTGTACTCTGTATTCGCCATTTCGTTCCGATTTTTTAAGAAATCTTACAAAAGTAAGACTTAAAATTGAAACTTTGAAATTTAATCGGTAACTTTGCAAGTTATGACTAAGGAAAGCAAGTGGATTCTCGGAACTCCGGCGCCCGCCGACAAGGTAGGGAAGCTGGCCGCGGAAATCGGTATCGACCGGGTTCTGGCGGAGCTTCTCGTCAAGCGCGGGGTGGAGACTTTCGAGGAGGCGAGGGCCTTCTTCCGCCCCAGCCTCGAGAATCTGCACGATCCTTTCCTGATGAAAGATATGGAGAAGGCGGTCGCCCGCCTGCACGATGCCATCGAAGGAGGGGAAAAAATCCTCGTCTATGGCGACTACGATGTGGACGGCACCACTGCCGTATCCCTTGTCTATTCCTTCATCAAACGCTATTCCGACAATGTCGACTTCTACGTTCCCGACCGCTATGACGAAGGTTACGGCGTGTCCATCAAGGGCGTGAAGTGGGCCGCGGAGAACGGCGTCAAGCTCATAATAACCCTGGACTGCGGCATCAAGGCCATCGACAAGGTGGCGTTCGCGAAGAGCCTCGGGATGGACGTCATCATCTGCGACCACCATCTCCCCGAAAAGGAACTTCCCGCCGCCGTGGCGGTGCTCGACCCCAAGCGCGAGGACGACACCTATCCCTTCTCGGACCTCTGCGGCTGCGGCGTCGGCTTCAAACTGGTGCAGGCCTATTCCCAGCAGTACGGCATTCCCTTCGACACCCTTCTGCCTTTCCTCGACCTCCTGGTGGTGAGCATCGCTTCCGACCTCGTGTCGATGACGGGCGAGAACCGCGTTCTGGCATATTACGGCCTCAAGCAGCTCAACGAGGCGCCCCGCAAGGGTCTCCTCGCGATGATAAACCTCTCCAAACTGGAGCCCGGGCACATCTCCATCGACGATATCGTCTTCAAGATAGGTCCCCGCATCAACGCCGCAGGGCGTATGGAGACCGGCCGTCTGGCAGTGGAACTTCTAACCGCTACGGAAAGCGGCCGCGCGATGCTGGTGGGCGAGCAGATCAACGACAACAACAACGCCCGCAAGGACATCGACCGCGAGATCACGGCCGAGGCCCTGGAGATGGTAAGCAGCGGCACCTGCCTCGCAAGCAAGCACGCCACCATAGTGTACAACCCGCAGTGGAACAAGGGCGTGGTGGGAATCGTGGCCTCGAGGCTCGTGGAAGCGTTTTTCAAGCCCACCGTGGTGCTTACCAAGTCCAACGGGTTCGTGGCTGGGAGCGCCCGCAGCGCCGGAGGCTTCGACCTCTACGCGGCAATCGAGAGCTGCGCCGACCTGATGGAGAATTTCGGAGGCCATACCTATGCCGCAGGCCTCACCCTGAAAGAAGAGAATCTTCCCGAATTCGCCCGCAGGATGGAGGAGTTCGTGGAGAAGAATATGACCGAGGATATGTCGATACCGGTGGTCAACATCGACTCCGAGCTCGCATTCTCGCAGATAACCCCCAAGTTCTTCCGCATCCTCAAGCAGTTCCAGCCTTTCGGCCCCGGCAACGGCAATCCTGTGTTCATGACCCGCGGAGTCTACGATTCCGGTGACGGACGCAAGGTGGGCGCGGGCGGAACGCATCTGAAGCTCGACCTCATCCAGGAGGACCAGCCTTACCATAAAGTGCCCGCAATCGCCTTCAATATGGCTGAGTACTTCGACTACATCAAGGAAGGCAACCCGGTGGACATCTGCTATTCCATCGTGGAGAACTACTATCGCGGCACCTCTTTCACCCAGCTGCGCATCAAAGACATGCGCGAGGGCGAGGAAATCATCTAGACAGTTTTATGGAGAATCCCGGCAACAGGCCTGACCAGGACGCCTGGCGCTTCGGTCTTATCGGCCATCCCCTCGCCGGTTCGGGAAGCCCGGCTCTTTTTGCGAAGGCATACGGCGGACGCTGGCCCTATGATTTGATAGAAGGGGCTGATTTCGAAGCCTCCTGGCAGAAGTTCCTGGACGGTTACAGAGCCATCAACATTACCGCTCCGTTCAAGGAGCTGGCTTTCGCCAAAGTGGGAGGCGGCGTGGACCCGTCCTGCAAGGAAATAGGGGCGATTAACATCGCTGTCAAAACTCCCGACGGCATACGCGGGTACAATTCCGATTTCCTCGGCGTCCGGAAAGTCCTTCTTGACGAAGGCTTCGGGGACTCGGCAGTGTGCCTACCGTCCCAAAATTCCGGACGGTGGAATCAAAAAGGGCCAGAAATGGCACCACCGTCCCAAGAATCCGGACGGTGGGAACGCCAACTGGCGCTGGTGGTCGGGTTCGGCGGCGCGGGGAAGGCCGCGGCGGCTGCGGCGAAGTCGATAGGCATGGACGTGGTCATCTGCAACCGCACCCGCCGCACGCCCGACATCTGTCCACTGGAGGAGATTCCGGTACTGCTTGGAGTTGCCGACCTGCTCATCTACACGCTGGCGTTTCCGCTTCCGATACTGATGGGAGCCCCGACGGAGGGGGCACGGGCCACATTAGGTGCTGGACCACTTATCGCAAAGCCGAAGGGTTTTGAGCACGGCACCGTTCTCGAGGCCAACTACCGCACCCCTTGCATGCAGGCTTTCGGCGCCCGCTACATTCCCGGTCAGCGCTGGCTCGAAGCCCAGGCCGTCACAGGCTATCCCCTGATGACGGGGGTTGAATTGGCGTAAACGTTAAACCGTTAATTCACAGAAAGTTATAAAAAATCTCCTCAGTAAAACGCTGAGGAGATTTTTCGTATTCGCCTGGTAGTCAGGCAGTTGGCATTTACGCTGCAAAAGGCCTACAGCTCGGCGAGGAGGTCGAACCAGGCTTCGGGGCTGTTGATGTCCGCCTTGCTCCAGCAGGAGCCGAAGTAATAGGCGAAGGTTTCGCCGGACTTCACGGCCTTGGCGCAGATGCTGTGCACTCCGTCTTCGGTCTGGCCGACGAAGGTGGCGCCGGGCAGTTTGATAGCGAGGCCGAGGCAGCTGTCTTCAGGTTCCGCGCCGGTGTCGGATGCCTTCTCCCAGATGGCGAAGCCGTCCTCGAGTTCGCTCTCGCATTGGACGTCGTGACGCACGATGCCGGCTGCGATGAGCAGGCTGTCGGCGGGGCCTTCGAAGGTGTAGGTATCCTCGGCGAGGCAGAAGTGGGTGCCCGCGGTGACGGTTATCTTCTTGTCGAGGGCAATCTTCCATCCTTCAGCCTCCCACTCGGGATAATGAAGCACGAAGACCACCTTCTCGGGGCTGCACTCGAGCACTTCGTTGCTGCGGAAGTTGGTTGCAGGGAAGCAGAGCTTTCCGTCGATGAGAGGGGAGGAAGCGCCGCCGCCGAGGGTTACGCCAACCTTGTAGCAGTCCTTGCCCTGACCGTGGTCGATGTGGTAGGAGATGCCGTTGTTGAGGTCGTCATAGTAGCGCTGATCCACCACCAGGTCGGTGGTGTTCTTCACCCAGACGTCGAAGCCGGGGGAGATCATTCCGCCGGGGTTGAGGGTTTCGAGGGCCTCGCCGTATGCGCGGTAGGCCACATAGTCGTTCTCCCAGGCGAAATCGTCGGCCCTTTCGGGTACGAAGCGCGCGAAAACCTTCTGGGGTTTCGGGGCGCAGGATGCGAGCAGAAGAAGTGCTGCCGCTATAAAGAGAATTCTTTTCATATTACTTCAGGTCTTCGGTTTTGCACCAGTCCATATCGTTGTAGTCGTCGTTCTCGCCGCACATACCCCATATGAAAGTATAGTTGCGCGTCGCGCACGCGGAATGGATGCTCCACTGCGGGGAGATGACCGCCTGTTCGTTGTGCATCCAGATGTGGCGGGTTTCCTGCGGCTGGCCCATGAAGTGGCAGACGGCCGCGGTTTCGGGAAGCTCGAAATAGAAGTAGACCTCCATGCGGCGGTCGTGGGTGTGGGCCGGCATGGTGTTCCAGGTGCTGCCCGGAGCAAGTTCGGTCATACCCATCTGAAGCTGGCAGCAAGGCACCACTTCTTTCACGAGAAGGCGGTTGATGGTGCGCTCGTTGCTCTCCTCGAGGCTGCCAAGATGCATCACCACTGCGTCTTTCTTGCTCACCTTCTTGATGCCGGTCTCGCGATGCGCGACGGCGGAGTTGAAGTAGAAGTGGGCGGGATGCTTGGGATCGAGACTGCGGAAACTGACGTGACGGTCGCCGCGCCCGACGTAGAGGGCTTCCTTGAAGGGGATTTCGAATTCTTCGTCACCCACCTTCACTATTCCTGTGCCGCCGACATTGATGATGCCGAGCTCGCGGCGCTGGGTGAAGTAGTCCGAACGCAGGATTTCGGGGGGAGTGAGCACGAGTTCCTCCTTTACGGGAACCGCGCCGCCCGCGATGATGCGGTCGAACATCGAGTAAACCATATTGATTTCATCGGGCACCATTATGTTCTCCACGAGGTAGTGCTCGCGGAGTTTGGCGGTGTCGTAATGCTTCGCGTCGTCCTGATGGGACGGATAGCGGACCTGGCAATTGATCTTGGACATATTACTTGGGCTGTTTTCCGATGTAAGCGAGGATGCCTCCGTCGACATAGAGGATATGGCCGTTCACCGCGTCCGAAGCGTGGCTGGCGAGGAATACCGCGGGGCCGCCGAGTTCTTCGGGTTCGAGCCAGCGTCCTGCAGGGGTCTTGGCGCAGATGAAGGAGTCGAAAGGATGACGGCTGCCGTCGGGCTGCTTCTCACGCAGGGGAGCGGTCTGGGGAGTGGCTATATAACCGGGGCCGATGCCGTTGCACTGGATGTTGTATTCGCCGTACTCCGAGCAGATGTTGCGGGTGAGCATCTTGAGTCCGCCCTTTGCGGCGGCGTAAGCGGAAACGGTCTCGCGGCCGAGCTCGCTCATCATCGAGCAGATGTTGATGATCTTGCCTTCGCGGCGCTCCATCATTTCGGGCAGGACTGCGCTGGAAACGATGAACGGGGCCACGAGGTCCACGTCGATAACCTGCTGGAATTCCTTGCGCTCCATCTCGTGCATGGGGATGCGCTTGATGATGCCGGCGTTGTTCACCAGGATGTCGATCTGGCCGACTTCCTTGTGAATCTTCTC
>JAGABD010000007.1 GCA_017614795.1 Bacteroidales bacterium | reverse complement strand
TCCTTCACGAACCCCGCCAGGATATGCCCCTGAAGGTGATTCACCATCACCAGAGGGATGTCCAGCGCCAGGCCGAGAGCCTTTGCAAAGGAGGTTCCCACCAGCAGCGAACCCAGTAACCCGGGCCCGCGGGTGAAGGCGATGGCAGTGAGCTCCGAAGCCGAAACTCCGGCCCTAGAAAGCGCCTCCGACACCACCGGAACGATGTTCTGTTCGTGCGCCCTGGAAGCCAGCTCAGGCACCACCCCTCCGAAGGCCCTGTGGACCTCCTGGGAAGCGATGACATTCGAGAGCAGCCACCCGTCGCGGATGACGGCCGCCGAGGTGTCGTCGCACGACGACTCTATGCCCAAAATGATATCTGACATGTTTGCTGTCGCAAAAATACAAAATATTTCATATTTTTGTAGATTGCATATAGAATGGCCAGAACAAACGACATAGCCGCACGCATCCTGGGATTCGTGGTCACCCTGCTCGGAACGGGGTGGCTTGCCCTGCAGACTCCCCAGGTGCAGACCGGCATTGCCGAAAAGCTTTTGGAAAAGGCAACCAAGGACATCCACGGCAGCGTCTCTTTCGGGCAGATCTCCATCGAGCCGGTGAACTCCTTCACAGTCAAGGACGTTGTCATTCTGGACGACAATCCCTACAATCGGGCAGACGGGTTCGACACCCTCTTCCGCGCAAAGAGCGTCTCCGGAAAAATCTCCTTGAAAAGCATCCTTTCCAAGAAGGGCGTGCATTTCAGCCGCCTGCGCGTGGACGATTCCATGCTGGCAATTGCAATCGAGCACAGCGACATTCGTTCCAACGGCATGATCACCAACCTCGAACGCATCTTCGGACTGCCAGAGCCGCCCAAGGGACGGAAGCCGTCGCCCGACATCTTCGAAGCCGACGACGTGGAGGTTAACGGTTTCCGCTACCGTATGGTCAACTACACCCTCCCCTTCGAGGCCAAACCCGGCTGCATCGACTGGGACGACATGGACCTCACCGCCAGCACCAAAGTCCACAGCCTCAAATACACAGGCGGCCGTATGTCCGGAATTGTGGACATGCTCACCATTCACGAAAAGTGCGGCTACACCGTGGAGAACCTCACCGGCCGTGCCCGCGTGGGTATGGGAAAAGCCACTATCGACCATATCCGTTTCAAGGACGCCTGGTCCGATGCCTCCATCCCGCTCTACTCCATGGCCTGGGAGGACGTGAAGGAAGACTTCAAGTATTTCACGGAGCAGGTGCGCCTGGAACTTAAGGTAGACGGCGGCAACCTGGACCTCCGCACCATAAACGCCTTCGGCAGCGCCGGACTCCCCTCCCTCGACCTGGCACTTCAGGGCGGCCGCTTCACCGGCTACATCAACGACTTCACCCTGGATCACCTCAAAGTGAAAGAGCGCGGCAGCGGAGTGGCCACCGACTTCTCCGGAACTCTCACCGGTGCCTCAGGCAACGCAGGGCTGCTGATGGACGCGAAGATCAACAATCTCACCTTCACCACCAAAGGCCTCCAGCAGTTCCTAAGGAAAGTTGGCGTCAAGGCAGACCTCAAGGACATCGCCCCCGGCCGCGTCTTCTCATTCAGCGGCAGGGCGAAGGGCCCGCTTAACCGCCTGCAGACCAGCGGAAAGCTCGGCTCCCGCATAGGCCGCGCCTCGTTCAAGGCATCAGTCAAGGGCCTCGCCAGCAAGAAAGGCCCCATCCAGGTGCAGGGCACCGTGGACACCCGCAACCTCAATATCGGCGAATTAACAGGCAACCCGCAGATCGGCGAATGCACTGCCGAAGCCGGCTTCCGGCTCAGTTCCAAAGGCAAGAACCTCAGTGCAAGCGTGGATTCGCTGCTGGTCGACCGTCTGGGCCTCTTTGGCTACGAATACACGGGTATGAAGGCAGTGGCCGACTATGACGGCCACCTCTGGAACGGCCGCGTAATCTGCGGCGACCCGGCGCTGAACGTTGCACTCGAGGGTTCGGGCGACGTCGCCGCGAAGAGCCTTAACCTCGGCGGCAGCATAGGCTACGCCGACCTGCAGGCAATGGGCATCGACCGCCGCGGCAAGAGCCTGGTATCGGCCGGACTCACCGCCACCGTTGCGAACGGCCATGCCGACTTCTCGGTGCGCGACCTCTGCGTGGAGAACGAAATGGGCCGCAAAGAACTCGGCAACGTCACCGTAAAGGCCAGCGACGGAGCCGGCCGCCACGCCATCAACCTGCATTCCGGCTTCGCCGACGCCTCCTACGAAGGCGAAAAAGACATCAAGTCGCTGCTCGGCGACCTTCTGGAAATAACCCTCAAACGCGAACTGCCGTCGCTCTTCAAAGAAGCGAGCAAGGCCAAATCCACCGCAGCATGGGGGCGCGCCCGAGTGAACATGCACGACACGCGCGACCTGCTGTCGTACATAATGCCGGGCCTCTACATCGCCGACTCCACCTCGCTCAAGGTGGATGTGGGCCGCGACGGCCTTCTCGACGCCAGCCTCGCCTCGTCGCGCCTCGCCTGGAAGACCGACTACCTCAAGGGTCTCGAACTCAGCTTCGACAACCGCGACGGCAGCCTCAACGCCCTGGTGCTCAGCGACGAAACCAGCATCGCCGGCATCGGCTTCTCCAATGCAGCCCTCACCGGTTACGCCCATAACGACTCCTTCTTCGCAGGCTTCTCGTACGACGGCATCCGCGGTCTCGACAACGTGGGCGAAATCTACCTCGACGGCGAAATCTCCCGCGAAGCGGGCGACTCCCTGCAAATCACCGCCAGGCCGCTGTCGTCGTTCATACGCTTCGACGGCGAACAGTGGGATCTGGACGAATCGCTCATAACCCTGCGCAGCGGAATGGCCAGCATCGACGGCTTCCGTCTGCACAACGGCAGCCAGAGCATCTGCATCGAC
Organism: Bacteroidales bacterium; assembly: GCA_017614795.1. The sequence continues at coordinate 2,484 of JAGABD010000007.1, read as the reverse complement.
GGCGGCGTCTCCCAGTCAAAGGCCGATACCCTGCGGCTGAAACTGGACGACGTGGACATGTCCGTGATAAACTACTTCCTCAAAGACAACTACGACATCCACGGCCACACCGGCGGCAGGGCCCTGCTCACCTCTCCCCTCTCCGACGGCATCAAGGCGATAGCTTCGCTCGACTGCGACTCCCTGCAGATAGGAGGCGTGAACGCCGGTACGCTCAGGGCAGGCGCCTATTGGAACGACGCCGACGACAAGCTCAACGTCGTGCTGCGCAACAACCTGGACGGCAGCGAGGTACTGAGCGCTTCCGGCACCTACCATCCCAAGGCTGGAACCGTGGAACTGGGGGCCGACCTCGACGGCATCAACCTCGTGATCGCGAAACCGTTTGTCAGCGGCTTCCTCAGCGACATATCCGGAGGCATGCGCGGCACCCTCACCGCATCGGGCCCGCTCGACAGCCTCACCCTCGCCAGCCGCGGCGCCGCCATCGACCACGCCCGCATCGGCATAGCGGCCACAGGCGTCACCTACGGCATCAACGGTCCGTTCCATATCGACAACGACGGTCTGCACTTCGACGACATCACCATTACCGACGGCGTCAGCGGCAGCGGCACGGTGTTCGGCAGCATCGGGCTGCGCAACCTGAGCAAGATAGTGATGGGAGTGGGTATGCGGCTGCGCAGGCTGGAAGTGCTGAACATCGCCGGCAGCGAGGGTGTGCGCGGCAAACTCTTCGCAGACGGCCAGGTGTATGTATCCGGGCCGACGGAGGCGCTTCTGCTCGACGCCGACCTTGCTACGGCCGGTACCGGCAACCTGCACGTTCCGCTCACCAGCGCCATCTCTGCAAGCCGCAGCGACCTGCTGACCTTCACCAGCCACGAACCGGTGTACAACGATCCGTACGACGACGTGCTCGCCCAGTTCCTGGAGCAGCGCCGCAAGGCGATGGAGGAAGAGAACTCCGGCAGCGACTTCATCGCCCGTCTGCGCGTACGCGCCAATCCGGGCCTTCAGGCCGCAATCGAACTCGACAACACCGGCGACAACCTGCTGAAATTCAGCGGCGACGGCACCATCAACGTGAACTTCCGCCCGTCCAAGGACCTGCTGGAAATCACCGGAGACTACAGCATAAGCGAGGGCAGCTACCGCTTCGCAGTGCCGGGCATCGTGAGCAAGGACTTCAGCATCAACAACGGCAGCTCCATATCGTTCACCGGCGATATCATGGAGAGTATCCTCGACATCGGAGCAACCTACACGCTGCGCACCTCGCTCAACAGGCTGCTGGCCGATACCACTTCGGTCTCGACGCGCCGCCCGGTGAACTGCGGCATACATATCTCCGACCGTCTGGCGGCGCCTTCGGTAAGTTTCAGCATCGACGTGCCCGACCTCGATCCTTCCACCAAATCCGAAGTGGAGGGCGCCCTGAACACCGAAGACAAGGTGCAGAAACAGTTCATCGCCCTGCTGGTCACGGGCTCCTTCATCCCCAACGAGCAGTCAGGCGTGGTGAACAACCCGAACATACTGTATTCCAACGTATCCGAGATAATGTCGCGCCAGCTCAGCAACATCCTCTCGAGACTTGAGATTCCGCTCGACATGGGTCTGGGCTACCAGCAGAACAGCGCCGGAACCGACCTCTTCGACGTGGCAGTGAGCACCGAACTCTTCAACAACCGAGTGGAAGTGAACGGCAGCGTAGGCAACCGTCAGAGCACCACCGGAACCACCACCTACGGCGACGTTGTGGGAGACCTTGATATCGACGTGAAACTCGACAAACAGGGCCAGGTGCGGCTCAACCTCTTCTCGCATTCGGCCGACGAATACACGGCATACCTGGACAACACCCAGCGCAACGGCGGCGGCATCACCCTGCAGAAGGAATTCAATACCTGGGGCGACCTGTTCCGCAGCATATTCAAGAGAAAGAAAAAGAAGGCCGATGAGTAAGCTTTACCTTATCCCCACTCCCCTGGGAGACGTGGCACCGGAGCAGGTGCTGCCGACGGCAACGCTGGAAGTGCTGCGCGGGCTGCGGGTATTCGTGGTGGAAGAGCTGCGAAGCGCCCGCCGTTTCCTTAGCGCTGCAGGCTTCCGCGGCCGCGTGGACGAACTGGAACTGCATCTGCTCAACGAGCATACTTCGGCGGCCGAGCTGAAGGCCCTGGGGCAGCTGTTCGAACGGGGCGACGTGGGTCTTTTCAGTGAAGCGGGCCTGCCCGCCGTGGCGGATCCCGGTGCCGGACTGGTAGCACTCTGCCATAAGATTGGAGTGCAGGTAGTTCCGCTTATCGGGCCGTCTTCGCTTATGCTGGCGCTGATGGCATCGGGTCTCGACGGCCAGAGCTTCGCCTTCCGCGGGTATCTGCCCGCAAAGACCGATGAGCGCCGCTCTGCGATCCGCCGCTGTGAGAAAGATTCCGCCGCGCTGCGGCAGACACAGATATTCATCGAAACCCCCTACCG
>JAGABD010000006.1 GCA_017614795.1 Bacteroidales bacterium | reverse complement strand
ATTGGTCGTATTATATTTGTACCAGTTGGTGTTTCCCCAGGTTTCCTTTCCGCTCTGGAGGGCGTCGTTCGTGAGACTTGTAGCCGGTATTTCATAACAGCTCAAATACGAAGATGTTTGTTGGCCGCTGTTCTCATCGGGTTCGGTGCGGAACGATTCGACCTTGCTGTAATAAGACTTGCCAGCAAGTTTGATATATGCTCTAAAATAGTATTCCGTATCCGGGGAAAGATTATTGAGCCAGGCGTTGAACATTCCTGCGCGGCCCGAGACGACGCTTTGCGACACTATTTTTCCGTTCAGCGCATCGGCGGAAGTGCCCCATTCGAAACCGAGCTCTTCTGGAGTGCCGGCAGCGTTCGAATAGGCCCCGTAGAGCCTTGCTTCATCCGTGCCGATATGACCGGCCTCGTCGGCTTCGACCGAAGTGAGATCCTCCTCGTAGCCGGTCTGGTCGTTCGGGTCCGTCTGCTCCTGCGGATCGTCGGTATTGTCGTCGAGATCCGTTCCAGGCGAGCAGGCGAACACGGCCAATGCGGCCATCAAAATCAATAGATAGCGTTTCAGTATCATTGCAGTCCTATTTCTTCCTTCATCTTCCGGAGCAGGTCGAAGGCCTGCATCGGGGTCATGTTGTTGAGGTCGGCCTCCTCAAGGGAAGCGCGAAGACTCGAGAGGGTCGGGTCGTCCAGCTGGAAAAGACTCAGCTGCAGGGAGCCGTCGTCGTGCAGTTCGCCGGATTTCTCCACGGCCATGGCGTTCTTCTCGCGGCGCTCCAGGGCCTTCAGGGTGGCCTCGGCAGTCTCCACTATCTCGCGCGGCATTCCTGCCATGCGGGCCACGTGGATACCGAAGCTGTGCGACACTCCGCCCGGTTCGAGCTTGCGCAAGAACAGCACGTCGCGCCCAACTTCTTTCACGGCTATATGGTAGTTATGAACCCTCGGGAAGCGCTCCTCCAGGTCGTTAAGTTCGTGATAGTGAGTGGCGAACAGGGTCTTGGCTCCCTTGCCGAACTTGTGGATGTACTCTACCAGTGCGCTTGCGATGGACATTCCGTCGTAGGTTGAGGTGCCTCGGCCTATCTCGTCCAGCAGTACCAGACTGCGGGCGCTCAGATTGTGCATTATCATCGCCGTCTCCAACATCTCCACCATGAAGGTGGATTCGCCACGGGAGATGTTATCGGTTGCGCCGACACGTGTGAAGATTTTGTCGAAGTAGCCGAATCGCGCCTCCGTGGCCGGCACGAAGGAGCCTGCCTGAGCCATCAGCACTATCAGCGCCGTCTGCCTTAGCAGGGCCGATTTACCCGACATATTGGGGCCTGTGAGTATCATTATCTGCGTGGCCGACGAGTCCATGTGGATGTCGTTCGGCACGTATTCTTCTCCGGGAGGCATGAGGGTCTCGATTACGGCGTGACGGGCCCCCTTTAGGTCCAGCACGGTGCCGTTATCCACTACCGGGCGACAGTATCCGCGGTCGATGGCCTGACGGGCGAAGCCTTGCAGCACGTCCAGCTGCGACAGCACGCGGCAGTTGGTCTGGATATCGCGTATGCCTTTCTGCACCTCCGTCACCAGTCCGGCATACAGCTGGCTTTCGAGGGCCAGGATGGCGTCTTCCGCCCCGAGGATCTTCTCCTCGTAGGCCTTCAGCTCTTCGGTTATGTAGCGCTCGGCGTTCACCAGCGTCTGCTTGCGATGCCACTCCGGCGGCACCTGGTCGCGGGCGGAATTGCGTACTTCGAAGTAGTAGCCGAACACGCTGTTGTAGCCAATCTTGAGGCTGCCGATACCGGTCCTCTCAGCCTCGCGGTTCTGCAGTTCCAGCAGGTAGTCCTTGCCGCCGGTGGAGATGTCGCGGAGTGAATCCAGTTCCTTACTCACGCCGCGGGCTATCACTTCGCCCTTGCCTATCTGCACGGCCGGATTCTCCGACAGCGTTGCGGCGATGCGGCCGAGCAGACGCCCGCAGTCCTTCATCCCCTTCAGCAGTTTTGCCAGCGCGGCCGGAGCTTCAGCGTCCTCGAGGCACAGTGCCTTGATCGGCTCCATCTGCTCCAGCGACCGGCGCAGCTGCAGCATTTCCCGGGGCAGTATCTTGCCGGTCGCTGCACGCGAAACTATTCTTTCCAGGTCGCCAACGTCTTCCAGCAGACTGCGGAGCTCGCTGAGCAGCTCTTCGTTGCCGGTGAAGTACCCCACTATGTCGTAGCGCTCGTTCAGGGCGGTACGGTCGAGTATGGGCATCGCCAGCCAGCTTCGCAGCAGACGGGAACCCATAGGCGAGCTGCAGCGGTCCAGCACATCTACCAGCGCCACTCCGTCGCGGCCTGAATTACTTTGAAATATTTCCAGGTTGCGGACGGTAAAGCGGTCCATCCAGACGAACTTTCCTTCCTCGATTCGGGAGATGCTGCAGATATTGCCGAGGCCGGCGTGCTCCGTCTGTTCGAGGTACACCAGAAGCGCTCCGGCTGCGCAGAGGGCCAGCGGATACGAGTCGACGCCGAAGCCTTTGAGGCCGCTGGTGCCGAGCTGCTTTTTGAGCCTTTCTTCGGCGGCCTCCTGCACAAAGGCCCATTCCTCGATAGGGCTGATGTAGATGCCGGGGAACTGCTCCGCCGCGCTGCGGTGAAGGTCCCTGCGTACTACCAGCTCCTTCGGGGCGAAGGTGCCGATGAGAGTTTTGATGTATTCGAGACTGCCCTGCGCCACCTGGAAAGTTCCGGTGGAGACATCCAGGAACGCGGCCCCCACGGCACCGTGCGAATCGAATTCAAGGCCGCAGAGGTAGTTGTGCTCCTTCTGCTCGAGCATGCTTTCGGAGAAGGCCACGCCGGGCGTGAGGATCTCCGTGATGCCGCGCTTCACCAGTTTGCCCTTGGCAAGCTTTGGGTCTTCGAGCTGGTCGCACACGGCAACCTTGTACCCGGCACGCACAAGCTTGGGAAGATACTGCTGCAGTGCGTGATGCGGCACTCCGGCCATTTCGGTGGAGCCCTTCTCGCCGTTCGAGCGATGCGTGAGCACCAGGCCGAGGAGCTTGCTCACCAGCACTGCGTCGTCGGAGTATGCCTCATAGAAATCCCCCACCCTGTAGAGCAGGATGGCTTCGGGATGCAGTGCCTTCGTTGCGAAGTACTGCTTGAGCATCGGGGTATCTTCCGGAGCTTTTGCCATAATCCAGTTCGTTTACTGCGCAGTCGCACTACCCGGTCGGACCAATTGCGCGCGCAATCCTACAAATTTAGTAAAAAAACCGGAAGGGCGTCCGATTTGGGAAACTCGGCTGTATTTGTTATATTTGTGGTATGGGAACAATCATTTATCTCGTCGGTCTTGTGCTGTCAGTTCTGGCAGTCATCGACATCATCAAGAAGCCCATCAGCCTTGTGGGTAAAATCATTTGCTGTGTAATAGTTCTTGCCACCAGCTGGGTTGGCCTTATCGTCTATTTCCTCTGGGCCAAGAACCATATTACAAGCTGGTTTAAGTAGCTTTTTGGGCTTTTTCTGGGCAGTGAAAGTGCATTTTTGCCCTTTTTTGCACTTTCACCCACCTT
>JAGABD010000077.1 GCA_017614795.1 Bacteroidales bacterium | reverse complement strand
TCCTTGGCCTTCTTGCGCTGCTGGTACAGATACTTCTGGTAATCCAGGATCTTGCATACGGGAGGGTCGGCCTTGTCGGTAATCTGGACGAGGTCCAGTTCCAACTCGTCAGCCAGCGCCAGAGCCTTGGACAGCGGATAAATGCCCTGCTCGGGGATGTTGTCTCCGACGAGACGCACCTGAGCGGCGGTTATCTGCGCGTTGATCGGAAGCTCGTTCTCGTCCTTCTTGGGAGCAAGATGGGCGTCGGGCTTGCGATTCTTGTTGAAACCCGAAGGTTTCGGTCTGTAGGGTCCTGGCATTTAAGCTAACTCTTCGGCCATTGCCGATTTAATGTATTCAACAAATCCTTCCAAGGTGAAAGTGCCGGCCGGCGCTCCGTCGCGCCTCACCGAAACCGTGCCTTCGGAGGCTTCTTTTTCCCCGACAACCGCAAGCAGAGGCACTCTGAGCAGGGAAATATCCCTGATTCTCTTTCCAAGAGTCTCGTTACGGTCGTCTACGGAAGCGCGAATATCGCTATTTTTTAGCAAATCGCAAACTTTTTTTGCATAATCCGCAAATTTCTCGCTGATTGGCAGCACTTTAACCTGATCCGGAGCAAGCCATACGGGCAGGTGTCCGGCGGTGTGTTCGAGAAGCACTGCGGTAAAGCGCTCGATGCTTCCGAAAGGTGCGCGGTGGATCATTATCGGGCGCTGCTTGCTGCCGTCGGCGTCGATGTATTCGAGCTGGAAGCGCTCGGGCAGGTTGTAGTCCACCTGGATGGTTCCGAGCTGCCACTTGCGGCCGATCGCGTCCTTCACCATAAAGTCGAGCTTGGGGCCGTAGAAAGCGGCTTCGCCATACTCCACGACAGCCTCGAGGCCCTTTTCCTTGCAGGACTCTATGATTGCGGACTCGGCCTTCTCCCAGTTCTCCTCGCTGCCTATGTACTTGTCGCGGTTCACCTTGTCGCGGAGCGAAATCTGCGCGGTGAAATTGTCGAACTTGAACACTCCGAACACGTACATGATGAGGTCGATGACCTTCTTGAACTCGTCCTTCAGCTGGTCCGGACGCACGAACATATGGGCGTCGTCCTGGGTGAAGCAGCGTACGCGGGTGAGTCCGTGGAGCTCGCCGCTCTGCTCGTAACGGTAAACGGTGCCGAACTCGCTGAGACGCAGGGGCAGGTCCTTGTAGGAACGGGGCGCGCTGCGGTAGATTTCGCAGTGGTGAGGGCAGTTCATCGGCTTGAGCATATACTCCTCGCCCTCCTGCGGAGTGCGTATGGGCTGGAAGGAATCCTTGCCGTACTTGGCATAGTGCCCGGAGGTGATATAGAGGTTCTTGCTGCCGATATGAGGAGTCACGACGGGCAGATAGCCGTATTCGTCGAGCTTGCGGCGGAGGAAGTTCTCCAGCTGCAGGCGCATGACCGCTCCGCGGGGAAGCCAGAGGGGCAGGCCCATTCCGACTCGGTTCGAGAAGGTGAAGAGTTCCATCTCCTTGCCGAGTTTGCGGTGGTCGCGCTTCTTGGCCTCTTCCAGAACAACGAGATACTCGTCGAGCATGCTCTTCTTGGGGAAGGTGATGCCGTAGATTCGGGTGAGCTGCTGGCGGCTCTGGTCGCCGCGCCAGTACGCTCCCGCTATGGCGGTGAGCTTCACTGCCTTGATGACCTCGGTATTGCGCAGATGGGGTCCGCGGCAGAGGTCGGTGAAATGGCCGTTGGTATAATAGGTTATGGTGCCGTCCTGCAGTTCGCTGATGAGCTCGCACTTGTACTGGTCGCCCTTGCCCTTGAAATACTCCATTGCGTCGGCCTTGGCCACCTCGATGCGCTTGAAATCCTCCTTGCCCTGGGCAAGTTCGAGCATCTTCTTCTCGATTTTCTCGAGATCCGCGTCGGAAATCTGGTAATCTCCGAGGTCCACGTCATAGTAGAAGCCGTTTTCGATGGCCGGGCCGATGCCGAACTTGACACCGGGATACAGGGCCTCGAGGGCTTCAGCCATAAGGTGCGAAGACGAGTGCCAGAAAACGTGCTTGGCTTCTTCGTCCTCCCACTTGTGGAGTTTGAGGGTTGCATCCGCCGTGATCGGGCGGTTAAGGTCGTAGATTTCTCCGTTCACGCTTGCCGCGAGAACCTCCGCCGCGAGGCGGGGAGAAATGCTCTGAGCGATTTCATAGGCAGTCACGCCGCTTTCGAAGGGCTTTACGCTGCCGTCGGGAAAAGTAATCTTAATCATATCTTTATGTTACTGCCGGCACCAACAACGTGTCGGTCTTGTTACAATCTGCAAATATAATCAATTATCAATGAATTGTCAACGCAGATATCCCAGCGATTCGGGGCCCTCGTTGAACAGCAGGTCCAGCGCCGAAAGCCCTTCCACGAATCCGAACTTTTCGCGAAACACCTGCCAGTACGGCCGCCCCACGCCCATCTCCTCCATCAGCTTGTTCTTCCTCTTCGGATGTATCGCATCCCTCAAATCGAGGCACTCCCCTTTTCCGCCGAACTCCTTCGTCGGTTCAATCTTCGGCGCAATGCCGATCTTGGTGCAAATAAACTCGATTATCTTCCAATTCAGCTCCCACAGCGTCTCCGGCTTCTCCCCGAAAATCCTCCAAAACTCATCCTCATAATAAATATAATAAGGAGAGTTCCCGTACGCCGACTCCACCGCCCTGCGGAATTTCGCCACCCAGGGGGTATCGTATTCCACCTTGACGGCAGTAATTAGTTTTGCTGCCGGCAAAGGGTCCCCCTCGGAGAACCCTGCCACCCTCGGCAAGGTAAGAGGGGGGACCGCGACAGCGGTGGGGTCGAGCGGCAGCGAGACGTTCGACGAGGGGTTCCCTTGAGAGGCAGCGTGAATAACAGGTACTACGGAATCAAGGGGTCCGTTGGCGGTGAGAATGCGACAACGGTTGCGCCAGGACTGCTTGACGTACGACTCGCGCGCCTCCATATAAACGGAAGAATACCCCGCCAGGACGGCGAAGTATTCTATCGGAGGGCAGAATGCCGTTGACAGCAAAGGTGTCAAAGCCTACTCGACAAAGCCTTTCTCGTGGCCGTCGTTCGCACGCACGATACCGCGCTTGGAATTCTGCACGAAATTCAGGATCTCGTCACGCTCTGCGCTGGGGGCGAAGCCCTCGCGAATCTTGGCGCAGGCGTCGGAGATGTTGGCACCCTGGAAATAGAGAGTGTCGTAGATGTCCTTGATGTTGCGGATGGCATCTGCATCGAAACCGCGGCGGCGAAGACCCACGAGGTTGATGCCTGCGTAGCAGATGGGATCGCGGGCGCAGAGGGAATAAGGAGGGATGTCCTTGTTGACCTTGCTGCCGCCGCCCACCATAGCGTGCTTGCCGATGCGGGAGAACTGATGCACCACGGATCCCAAGCGTGTCGTCCTGGTCGATTGCGGGGTGAAGCATAACATCCTCCGCTGTCTTGTCGCGCGGGGCGTGGAAGTAGTCCGG
>JAGABD010000076.1 GCA_017614795.1 Bacteroidales bacterium | reverse complement strand
CGTGATTCCGGCGCGACTCGAACGCGCGACCCACAGCTTAGAAGGCTGTTGCTCTATCCAACTGAGCTACGGAACCGTTTGGGGTTGCAAATATAATCATTTATCCGATACCAGCATTCTGTGGAAATACGACCAGATGCCGAGAACCAGCGAAACGATGGCGTGGGCTTCGTGGGCGAGGGTGGCGAAGAGCAGGCCGATCTCCTCGGTGACGCCGTAGAGGGTCGAGAGCGTCATACGGATAAGGTAGTGGTATGCTCCGATGCCTCCGGGCACGGGAATGATGGATGCGAAGTTGCCGATTGCCGAGACGAAGAGCGCGTCAGAGAACGAAAGACCGGAAAGCGCCGGGATGGCCTTGATGCCGGTCCAGGTCATCGCGGTGAACATTGCCCAGATGGCCACGGTGTACAGCAGGAAAGGCAGTTTGTTGCGCATCTTGCCGAAGCTCGCGAGCCCTTCGAGGCCGCTGACGATGAAGCCCGCGATGCGCTCGAAAAGCGGTATGCGCTGACGATAGCGAAAAATCAGCCATACCGCAACGAGGCCGAGCGCCACAAGGGCGAGAAGTATCCAGACGACGAAGGCCCTGCTAGTGATGGGATGCCAGACATTGTCCAGGAAGAAGCCCCCGAATTGCCCCCACTTGGTGACCAGCGCCACGAAGAGAAGGACAAACAGCGCCAGGAAGTCCCACGCGCGCTCCATGACCATAGTGCCCAAGACCTTCTCGAAAGGCAGCGTCTTCGAAGAGAGCACCGCGGCGCGGACGATTTCTCCGGAACCAGGAAGCGCTATGCTGGTGAGGTTGCACATATTGGACGCGTCCCAGACCTTGCTGTAGGTGATGTCCGGCGCAATGGGCTTGAGGAGCTGTTTCCAGCGCAGGGCGCGGAAGACGACCGCGAGGTAGGCGGTCGCGAAGAACAACACCATCCAGGTCCATTTGGTGGAGCGGAGCCCCGCGAGGAACTCCTTCCAGTCGATGCCGCGGCAGGCGAAGTACACCAGCACCGCCGCCAGTCCGAGGGACAGGAGGTACTTCAGTATTTTGCCGGCGGCTTTACCCATAGCATACAAATTTAGTTATAATTTGTTATTTTTGTAAGGAATGAAGTCAATACTGGGAATAGGCAACGCGCTCACGGACATCCTGGCGATACTGCCGGACGACAGCCTTCTGCGCAAATACCATCTGCCGCTGGGCAGCATGCAGCACGTGGACCTCGAAACCGGGGACCGCATCTGGCAGGATCTCAAGGAGATAGGCGTAAAATACGTGCCCGGCGGGTCCGCGGCCAACACCATCACCTGCACCGCCATCTTCGGGATGCGCTCGGGCTACATCGGCAAGATAGGAAACGACGAGCTCGGCAACCTCTTCAAGAGCACGATGGAGCAGTACGGCGTGCAGACCACGATGCTCTACGACGCCAAGGGCAGCGGCAGGTGCATGGTCTTCATCACCGGAGCCAACGCCGAACGCACCTTCGCCGGCTATCTGGGCGCGGCGCTCGAAATGGGTCCCGACGACCTCAAGCCCGAATACTTCAAAGGATACGACTACTTCCATATAGAAGGATACCTGGTGCAGAACCAGGAACTCATCGCAAGGGCCGTGCAGATGGCCAAGGCGGCCGGATGCATAATCAGCATCGACATGGCCTCCTACAACGTGGTGGAGAGCAACTGCGCCTTCCTGCACAACCTCGTGGAGAAATACGTCGACATAGTCTTCGCAAACGAAACCGAAAGCAAGGCTTTCACCAAGATAGACGATCCCCGCGAAGCCCTGAAGGAGGTGGCGAAGATATGCGACACCGCGGTGGTGAAGGTAGGCAAGGACGGCAGCTGGGCGCGCCAGGGCGACACCGAACTCTTCATCCCCGCCTGGCCTGCCAAACCCATCGACGCCACCGGTGCCGGAGACACCTACGCGGCAGGCTTCCTCTACGCCCATTCGCTGGGCCTCCCCCTCAAGGAATGCGCGGAGGTCGGCAGCATAATCGCCGCGAAGGTGGTGGAGGTCGTAGGCACCAAGATAGACATCCCCCGCTGGCGCGTGGCGAAAGAAGAAATCAAGGAACTCATAGAAAAGAGCAAGAAATGCTGACGGTACTGTTTCTCACCATAATCCTGTCGCTCCTCGGCAGCCGCGTCAAAACCGGCTTCACTCCCCTCTCGAAGGTCAAGAAGGCGGCCGTGCTGCTGTGCGGCGACGACCCCGATTATCAGCAGACCGCCGACGACGTGCAGAAGTTTTTCGACGCCTACGGCATAGCCGTGCAGATAGTAGCGGTGCGCAGGGGCCACCTCATCAAGGTGCGCCGCAAGGTGGATCTTTTCATCTCGCTGCTGCCGGTGAACGGCTTCAAGGCCGAGTATGTCGCGCGGCGCAGCAAGGCCCTTTTCAAGGTAGGGCGCTACCAGATGCGCAAGGAGACCTTCGACCTGGTGGTCAGCGACCCGGAAGGGAGGCGATACCCGCAAAGAGAGGTATTCAGCACTATTTCCAAAATAATAAGCCAGACTAAATAGCCTGGCTTATTTATTAGGAGATTGCCGGTCGTCGCCGGCAATGACGCATCAATTGAATCCGAAGATTTCCTTCAACTGTTTCAGGCCCTTCTTGCCACGGAGCACGACGGGCTTCTCGGCGAGCTGGCTCTCGATTTCGGCCTGGCTGTCGTTGCGGGTGCGGTCCAGACGGTCGGGATACTTGTAGACGAGATCCGAAGTCGGACGTCCGTGGTAGCGGATGAGCTTGCCGCAACCCACCTTCCAGGTGTTGTCGTGCATATTGAGCAGCGGATACCAGGCGGTGAACAGGCGGATTACCGTGTTCTTGCTCTTGCCGAACTCGTTGCCGCGCACCTCGAAGTTGATGGTCTCGGCGGTAGTGTCGTAGAGCATCATATGGGCCGCGTTAGGATTCCAGCGCTGCTTGTGGCCCCAGCCCTTGCCGGCATCGCGGAAGATATTGTTCTCCACGAGCACGTTCTCGGTGCGGGCGCCGTCGCCCTGCTGCCAGTACTCGAATGAATATTCGCTGTTCCAGATTTCGTTGCCGCGCCAGGTGATGTTCTTCTGCAGCACGCCGTCGATGTTGGACTGGCTGGTCATAGCGGCATCCCAGACTTCCCAGATGCGGCAGTTCTCCACCAGCACGTCCTCGGCCGCGCTCCAGAACTCGATTCCGTTGCCGTAGCGCACGCCGTGGCCCGTATCGTCGATATAGAGGGTGCTTCCGCCGATGTAACTGATGTCGAGCCCGCGGGCGGTAATGCGCTTCACACGCTCGCCGCCGATCCCATGGGCAGCGCCGTAACGGAGCCAGAGGTTCTCGTAGACGAGGTCGTGGCAGTCGGTCTCCATAATCACGTGCTGCTTCTCGGCCAGTTCGATGGACTTGAAGCGCTTGGCGGGATTGCGGCGGCTCACCATATAGAGGGCGCCTTCGTCACGCACCCAGCAGTAATACAGGTCCCTGCCGTGAAGCTGCTCGGGATGGTCCACTTTGCTGGCGCAGCCTTTCTTGCCGTGATTCAGAATCACATTGCCGAGCTCGTCGCGCGAAGGCTTCTCGCACTTCCAGAGCCTGCGTCCGACCTTCACCCAGTCGGCCTCGGTGGATGCATCCCACGACGGCTCGAGGATAGGCTTGACGCCTTCGCCATAAGCGCCATAATAGATCGGATGCCCGGGGCAGCCGGACTGGGGCTCGAGATGTCCGCGGAACACGTCTCCCCTCTTGAAGAGGACGGAGTCGCCGAAGCCGAGCACCGCGTCATTCACCTGGGCGAGCGACTTCCACGCGGTTTCGGGCGAGAGACCGTCGGCGGCGTCATCGCCGTCCGCGGCCACATAGTATTTGTGTCCGCCATATACGCGGGCCTCTTCGCGAAGCACCTTCTTCCATACGGAAGCGGTCTTCACAATCCACTCCTCGTCCTTCACGCGGGCGATGAGGGCGTCCATTCCGTCCACGTCGGTGTCCACTATGGGAACGTCGGGATAGGATGCAGGATCTGCAATCAATTCGTCATTCTTCCAGATGACCATAGCGAGGGCGCTCTTCATTTCGGGGCTGTCGTCCTTGCTGACCTGGCGCTCAAGCACGAACTGGACGTTCTCCTTGTCGAAAGCCTTGACGGCGGCGACTATCTGGTCGGGGGTGTCGGCGTGGACACGGATTATGCACTTCTTCGGCGCGGCAAGAAGCAACGCCGGAACGAATGCGAGCAAAAGGAAAATCAGTTTTTTCATATACCTATATTAATAATATTACGGCCAAAGGCCCTGTTCTTTCATCGAATTTGCAATCATGCCTGCGAAGAGGGACGCGCCCTTAAGTGTTAGATGCGTCTCGTCTTCTATATAGTACTCCGCAGTCCTGGTCTGCCCGTTCTTCCTGAGCCAGTCGTAGCTCATATTCTGGCAGTCGACCAGAGCGGTCAGAGTCTCGTTCGCCACATTGCGCATGGTATTGGTGTAAGTGGTCCAAACCTTCGTAGGCGTGCCGCTGGAAGCGAACTTATGGCTGTTCGGGGGCGTGACCAGCACGGGCCAGGCACCCTTCTCGCGGGTTTCGCTTATGAATTTCTTCAAATTCGTGGCATACTCTTCGGGCGTACATCCCTTGTCCCCGGTCGAACCGTCGTTTGCCGCAAACTGTATGAGCACGAGGTCGTTCTCCGCCACAAGCGCGATCAAGGAAGACCAATTCCCCTCGGTGATGAACGACTTTGTGCTGCGCCCGCTGATCGCTTTGTTGATTACATTGGGCACCGCTCCTGAAGGACTTGTTTTGAGGGAGTCCGCAAGATACTGTCCCCATCCTCTTCTATTCTTGCTGTCGTTTTCCGGCCAGGGGCATACCAGGGAATCGCCTGCAAGATAGACCTTTCCGGTGATGGTGGAAGGCATCACCACCGGGTTTTCCGCAGGAGTCTTGCCGCTCGGCTTGGGAGCGGTGTTGTTTTCTTCTTTCCCGGAGCCGCAGGAGCTCAGGGAGACGAGCAGAAGCGCGTTGAGCGCGAAAAACAGTATTCTCTTCATATTACTTCTCAATCAAAAGTCCCTGGTATCCGCAGGGCACGCAAAGCTTGCCGCCCCAGAAAATACCCGTCTCGGGGTAGCCTTCCGTATTCTCCTGCCACAGTACGATGGGATCGTAACCGTCGGGATAGTCCACCAGGCTTATCTTCTTCCCGAGGCGATGCGTGAGACCGAGCTTCTTGCCGCCGTCCCACACGGGCATTCCGTTGAAGCCCTTGCCCTCGCCGTATTTCGGGTCGCCGATTTCGGAAGACGAATAGATGAAAATCTGCCTGTTGGAGCAGGTGAGGAACTTGTCGTCGCGGAAGAGGCACACGCCGTCGGCAAGACTGGGTGTCATGCCGTCGTCGCGCACGCGCTCCAGCTTCTCCGCATTCAGGTTCACCCAGTAAATTGCGTCGCGGTGACGGGTTTCGGGATACCAGCCCTTGCTGTCGGCCTTGTCGGCATAGTACTTGTCCCAGCCCACGCCGCCTTCGAAATAACCCTTGTACTTAATCTCAGGAAGGTTGGACACATCGAGATAGTAGTTGCCGAAGCGCATGTTGGCGCAAACTATCTTGTCGGTCGGGGCGAAAACCCAGACGCAGCAGGCGTTGGGGCCCTGCTTCGGGAAATCGTTGTAACGGGCTATGAAAGTGAGATCCGCTCCCTTGCCAATCTTGTATGCCGCCAGGCCTTCAGGGCCTTCAGCAACCCAGAGGATGTCGCCTACCACCTTCACGTCGCCGGCATAGGCCATAGGGCCCCTTCCAATCACCTCGACGTCCTTCTTGCCCCTGCGCAGAATCGTAAGTCCGCCGTAGGAATGCGCCACGTAGAGGATGTCCTTGCGGGCCGCGAGACCGCGGACGGGAGAATACTGCTCGGGCTTCCAGGCGCGGAAATGGCTCGCCTTGGATGTCTGGTAAGGATAGCGGTACCCGACATTGGTCGGAGGAGTGCCCTTCTCCTTCACGCAGGGATGCACGTCGGGGCAGTCCAGCACATAGAAGCCGCAGCCGCCCGAGACGCTGATGTAAATCACGCCTTCGCCTATGGCGAGGGATGTCGCCGCGGCCTTGCGGTCCTTCCAGTCCTTGAACTGCAGGCGCGAAATTATCTGGGGATCGGCCGGGTTATGCGTGTCCACGATATAGAAGCCGTTAAAGGTGTCGGCCACCACCACGTAATTGCCCTCGGAGCAGGGCCTCGGGGTCCAGCAGTCGTTGCTCCGCACATAGCACTTGTCGAAGCCCACGCGGCCCACAAAGGCGGGTTTGTCGGGTACGGAGATGTCGAAGATCTCCAGGCCGTGGCCCTTGCCCTCGCGCTCCTTGTAAGGCAGGTCGGGAGTCGAAAGATGATGGCCCGTGGCTGCATAGAGGTATTTGCCCCAGGTCCAGACACCGTCGCCGTGGCCCTGGAGGTTCACGGTACGGAGAGTCTTGAGTTCTCCCATGTCGTGGGCGTCGATCACCGTTATGCAGTGGGCGCCCCATTCGCCGGAATACAGGATTCCGTCGCGGTAGGTGACGCTCTGCGACTCGTGGGTCTTTTCCATGCGGATATGCACCGGGTTGGCCGGATCGCTGATGTCCACGCACTCCACGCCGTTCTGGCGGGTGCCGAGAAACAGCACGTTGCCGCACACCTCGATGCCGGTGGCAAGTTCCACCGTATCGAAACGCTTAAGAACCTTGATATTATTGGGGTCGTGCACATCGAACACCCAGGCGCCGGATTCGCGGCAGGAGGCATAGAGGTAGCCGTCCTGCACGGCCAACTGCCTCACGAGGCCGTAAATATCCGTACTGGAAAGGGGCTTGGGGTTCAGGGGGTCCGACACATCCACGCAGTAGACGGTCTTGCCGGCACCGCAGTAAAGGATGTTGCCCTCTATGCACATCGCGTTGGCGCCTCTCTTCTCAAGCCCCTTAATGGGCGTGACGCTCTTCACGAATTCGCCTGAAATGTTCTCCAGATTGACGCTCTGCGCGAATGCGGGAGCGAGGCAGAACAGCAGCGAAACAATGCTAAGGATTCTCTTCATATCTCAATAATTATTTTTCCATCAAAAGACCCTGGTAACCGCAAGGAACGATAGCCTTGCCCTGCCAGAAGAGGCCCGGTTCGGGATATCCGCCGACATCGTCCGAAGAGAACTCCTCGGTGAAGATTTCGGCGGGAGAGTTGATGTTGGCCAGATTGTACAGGCTCACCCTCATACTGGTATAGTTGCAGACCAGCACCTTGTCGCCGCCGTCCCAGCGCGGAATGCCGGATTTAATGGCAGTAGTGCCGAGCTGAGTCGAGGCCTTGCCGCCCGCGTCGATAATCTTGAAGTAGCCGCCCTGGGTAAGAAGCGCCTTGCCGTCCTTGAACTCGGTCACGCCTTCGGTAAGGGAATTCTTCTCGTCTGTGATTTGGGTGAGGGGTGTTGCGGAGCCACTGCTGCTAAGTTTTACCCAAATGAGGCCGTTGCGTGTCGCATAAGGAAGATACTCGTCCCCGTTGGAATCCTTGCAGACTTTCTCGGACACATATTTGTTATAGTTCACATTGGAACTGGTCGTGGCCTTGTAAGCGAAGGTGGGAGTGGCCGTTCCCATTGCTCCCGTAATTGCGATGAACTGCCATCCGGCATACCTGTTGGCGCTCACCAGGAAATTGTCGTTGGGAGTGGTAAGCCAGTAGCTGTAGCAGTATTTGGACGAAGCGCCGAGCTTGTCGAGGACGTAAGTCTCCCTGGTGAGGGAATTGTCGGAGCCTATCTTGTAGACGCCCACGCCCTTCTCGGCCTCGGAGACGTAGAGCCTGTTGCCCAGGACCGAAACGCCGCCGGCGAAAGGTATCTGCATCTCGTTCGCCGTCCTTAACTCGCCGTTGGAGTTGAGTTTGACCGTGGCGAGGCCAGCCTGGCCGCATCCCACGAACAGTGCCGTGCCGTCGGGCGAAACCGCGGCATCGCGAACGGCGCCGCGAAGCGTCGGCTTCCACGCCTTGAAGTGAGTGCCCGAAGGAAGGCTGTAAGTATAGCGGGCGGAATAGTTCGAAGGCAGAGTGCCCCTGTTGCGGGGAGTGCGGACCGCGCGGGGGCAGGAAACCGCATAGAGGCCGCCGCAGCTCACATAGAGCACGCCGTCGCCCACCGCAAGGCTGTTCACCGCGTGGTTGCTGCCCTTCGGTTTGGAAGTGTCGCACCAGCTGTCGATAACCTTCGGTTTGGTTTCGTCCGTAATGTCCACCACGTAAAAACCATTGTAGACGTCGCCGCAGAAGACTGTCTTGCCGTCGCCGGAAGGCCTGTTCATCCACCAGTCGGAACCCGACTTGTAGAAGGTGTCGAATTTCACCTGCCCGACGCGGAAGGGATTCTCCCTGTCACTGATGTCCCAGATTTCAAGGCCGTGGCCATTGCCATCGTGGCCGTTGCCGTCATAGTCGCCGCCTGCGTGAGGCGAACCGTTAAGGGCATTATGGCCGGTCGAGGCATATATCCTGTTGCCTACCGCCCACAGGCCGTCGCCGGCGCCCCAGAGCTTTACGGTCTTGAGTTTCTGTATATTGCCCAGGTCGTTCACCTTGAAGACGGTGATTTCGCCTCCGGACCATTCCCCGGAATAGAGGTAGCCGTCCTTGTAGAAGACGCTCTGCGATTCGTTGGTCTTGATCGCGCGAATGTGCTGGGGCCTGGAAGGATCGCTCACGTCCACGAACTCCACGCCCGTCTGTCGCTGGCCTACGAACATACAGTTGCCTGCCACGTCCAGGCCTGTAGAGAGTTCGACGCCGTCGTAACGGGAAAGAAGAACGGGCGACTTGGGATTGGCCAGGCTGAAGATCCAGACGCCGCTTTCACGCGCCGTCACGAAGAGCTTGCCATCGTACACGCACATCTGACGGCAATTACCCTTAATCTGCGCCTGTCCCACGGATACCGGCACTTTGGGATTGCTGCTGATATCGTAGATGTTGATGAGATTGCCTGCGCCGGCGTAAAGCAAATCGCCATCGAGCACGAGAGGACCCGATGAGCTCGATACGACCGGGCTCAGGAGGTCATTCTTGTTGAGAATGTAGGTCGGAGTCTGAGGATCGTCCGGTTGAGACCCCTCTATTTTTTTTTCCGACAGAGTACTCGAAATGAGTATCTGCTTGCCAGGAGCGAAGGTGTAGTCTTGCGACCCCGCCGGTATTGGATGCGTCGCCTCGTAATAGTAGTTCCCCCGGTTGCTGTAGAGCCTTACCGAAAGGTTACGTGCGGCAGTTCCCGCCAGCGAAGTATCCTTGCTCGTCTGGAAGATTGGCACATAGAGCGTCACCAGCGTGTCCGTTGCCGTCTTGGTGGGTTCGAAGGTACCCAGCTCCATCGCAAGCACTTCCGAAACGGAATCGTCCAAATCGGCAGCAGTCCAGTACTTCTGAGGGTTCATCAGACCCATCGTAACCCTGTAGGTGGCGAAAGGAGTGCCGCCGCTTAGCTGAATTCTGGCCTGCATCACCTTGTCCTTGTCATCCATCTTGCCGGCGTTAAGCTGCAGCTTGACGAACGACATCCTGGGCTTCAGGGTCACCGTTGTGTCCGTAAGCGACTGGGCGCGGGACTTGGCGGTCATAAGCCAGTACTTCTCGAGGTTCTCCTTGCTGTTGTCCTTGTCCTGGGCGAAAATCATCGTACGGGTAGGAAGACCAATTACATAATTGTACTTCCCCTTCGGCGCGCGGTAATATCCGCCTGCGTTCCCGTTCAGGGGTTCGGACTCGAACTGCTGGTTGCTGGACAGGTCGAACGCGGGATACACGATGACGATGTCCGCCTTGCTCGCTCCGGTATAAATGCCCTTGAATTTCGCGGTGGTGCCGGATTCGGTCGCCACGAACATATCGGAGGTGGTAAGGTTGTTGGCTTCGAAAGTTATCACCGAAATCCTGTCGCCCTTGTGCCACTCGGTCTTGATGCTGTCCGCAACAAGTCCTACTGTGATGTAACTGGGATCGGGTTCGATCGATTTTTCAGGTTTGAGACAGGCCGTTGCCATCAAGGCAAGCGCTGCAAATAGGTATTTTTTCATACTAACGTGGTTCAAATGCTTCTGGATTGTCTGTAATTACTATGCCGTCGAATAATATTTGTCTCTTGTGCGACTTCGTGCCGGGGCTGAGGACCAGCTTGTTGGTCTTGCCCGCCTCGAGGTCGTAGTAAACGATTCTGTTGTTGAAGTTTCCGCCGGGATTGAGGATGGACCAGGTCATGAACTTGTCGTTGGTCTCGTGCTCGCTCACCTTGGCTTCGCTGTCGTTCACGCTCGCGGTAATGTCGCAGAACGGCCTTCCGCTCGCGTGCAGCAGGATGTAGTAGCGACCGCTCTTGGGGACCTCGAAATCCCATTCGAGAGAATTGTAGGTGCCCTTGCGCAGTATCACCGCCTGTCCGTCGGGGGCGGTCTTCGTGCTTGTCACGTCGGCCGAGCCCATATCGGGATGGAAGGCGTCGAGATACACTGCCACGTCGCCGGGCTTCTCGGCCTTGAACGGAGGAATGAAATCCGTCTCCTTGTATATGGTGCACGGACGCGAGAGTCCGTCGGGCGTGCGCACGATGAAGGCTCCGCGGTAGTAGCGGCGCTCCTGCATCTTGTCGCGAAGGAGCTTCACCTTCAGTTCGATCTCCTCTCCCTCGTGGAGAGTTCCCGAAGAAGGAGTGATCTCGAACCAGTCGAATTCGGTGTTCTGGCGGACGGTGAAGTCCACGCTGCCCTTGAGCTCGGGAAGAGCCTTCAGGGTTACGCTGAATTCATCCTCGGGGTTGGTGAAGCGCTGACGCGAAAGCACGTACGGGCAGGGCCTGAAAGGATACATCTCCGGGAGGTCCTTCTCGTCGTAGTTCACGTTCATCATATTGTCGAAGGTCTCGCTCTGGGGCGAAGAATCGCGCCAGCCGAAGCCGCAGCCCTTGCTCATGACGTTGTTCCACACCTTGAGGTATAGGGTGTTCATAAATCCGATGCCTCCGCTCTTGGGACCGAAGAGGTTCTCGGTGATGAAAGCCCTCGCCTCGGGGCCGTGCTTGCCGCTGCCCACCTTCACGCAGAGTCCTTTGCGGCCGAACTCTTCGCAGAGGCCGGAGAACACGTTGTTGTAGATGAACGAGGGGCTCTGCATACAGCCCTGGATGGAAACGCTCACGAGCGACGCCTCGAAACGGTTGTCGAAGCAGCGGATGTTGTGCTGTCCGCCGTCCAGCTCGATGCAGTCGTCGTTGCAGAACGCCATGAAGTTGCCGTGGATATCGGCGTCGCGGTTGAAGCCGCCGTCGACGTCAAAGTTGCCGAAGGATTCCACCGCATCGTTGAAGCGGTGCTGGTCGCCGCCGATGAAGTCGTTGTAACGGAGCACGGTCGAGTGGTCCGGCTTGTACATTATGACGGCTTCGGAGCCGGAAGGGTGCGAGTAGCGCCAGGAATTGGTGCGTCCCGAGGGATCGTGCACGTAACAGCGCTCCACCACAATCTTCGAGCAGCCGGTGCGGATGTTGATGGCGCCATCGAAGTTGATGGTCTTGTCCCCTATCGCGGGCTTGCCCTTCATATCGAAACGCATCTTGCCGATTCGGCCGAAATCGCTGATTTCGCAATTGCGGATGCGAACTCCCTCGGAGTTCTTCACCTGGATCGCGCCGTCGTGGATGTTCGGACCCTTCATCACGATATTCTCGAGAATCACATACTGGGCTCCGTCGATCATGAAGGTGACGGTCTTTCCGCGGTTTTCGAGCACGGCGCCAGCGGGCACCGTATAGCGGATCCATCCGGTAGGAGTACCCTTGGCGTTAATCCTTACAGGATATGAAATCTTATTGGGGTCAAGGACGATGGTCTTGGCTATCGGAACGTCGCTCTTCCAGGTGCGGAAACGGGTGAGCCCGTGCTGGGCGCCGTTCACTATCGCACGGCACTCGTAGGAAGTGTTCTCCTCGAGATGCATGATGCTGGTGCGGTAGCCGGGCTGATCCTGCTTCTCGTAGAAAAGCAGGGGATCGACCTCGGTCCACTTGATCTGGCCGAGCTTGCGATACTCGATTTTGAGTCCCGGGATGGGCTTGGGAGCATCCATCTCGAAGCTGCACGACTCGAACGTCGGGCGCAGGAAGAGGAAGTAGGATCCGGAAAGGAATTCCTTCATCGCCATAACCTCCATTCCCGTGCTGAGAATCAGGCCCGCGCCGTGGGTGTCGCCGTCCTTGGTAGGGCGGGAAGCATAATCCTTGACGCTTGCCATAATTCCCGTGCCGACGCACACCTTGTTCAGCTGGCCGTCCACGATGTAGCGCGACTTGAGAGCATCCCAGGCCTTGAACACCATATCGGAATACTCGGTGTCGATCCACTTGTTGCGGATGGCGTGGGCGATGGCCCCGGCGAAGATGGCCGTGCAGGAGCTCTCCTCGAAGGATTTCTTGTCGAGCACGTTCATCCACATGCCGCTCTTGCGCTGAAGCGGACGGAGTCCGTCCACCTGGCGTTGGAGATAGCCGCAAATCCTGGTGAAGTCGGCAGACTCGGGATCGAGGCAGTCAAGCAGTTCGACCGTGGCCCTCATGATCCAACCGTTGCAGCGGCCCCAGTGGACCCCGGCATTGACCTTCTCGTCACCGTACCAGGCGTGCCAGTACAGCTTGGCCTTGTCGTCCCACAGATGCTCGTTGAAACGGTCCACCTGCAGGATGGCATCCTTCAGCATAAGGGAATCGCCGTAATTCACCGCATACCTCGTCATAAACGCCAGACCCATATTGAGGTCGTCGGCCCAGAGGGTATGGGGCTTGGGCCACATACGCACGAGGGTGCCGTCGTCGAGCCTGGCCTGTCCGTGACGGATATGCTCGGCCGCCTTCCGGATCCACTCGTCGTACTTGGTGAATCCAAACCAGCCGGACATCTCTATCATAGCGCCGCATTCGGTGCCGACGAAGTCCAGCTCGTCGAAGCGCCGCAGGCCGTGATGCGGGTGCCAGTCGCCTGTAGGAGTAACCGAAGGACGAATCTTGTCGTACTCCTGGAGGGCGCGGTCGGTATGCATCACGGTATGCTCGGCATACTTCGCCTCGCCGGTGAGGGCCGCATACTGCAGCAGGGCCGAGTTGATTATGCCGGTGGTATAATGCCACGCGGCATAATTCGACTTCAGCCTTATTTCCTCGTCGGCGGGCATGTCCCTGACGTCCTTATATTCTTTCCCGGTCTTGCCGGATACGTAGGTATGGTCGTAGTTGGCGACTATACGGTCCGCAATGCTTCTCACGACGGCGGAATCCGTCATCGCGGAAGGCTGTCCGGCAGCCAGGAGGAAAAATAAAAGCAAAGATTTCATTTATGTTCCACTATTGTTTCTGCCACCTTATCGGGTAAATGTACAGGTCTTTGGAACCAGCCGTAAGGGTAGAGAAGAGATACAGGCTCGACATGCCGTTGGCGCCGTACAGGTCGTCTTCAGTGACCGTGACGCTGATGCGGTTCGCCTCGTTCTTCGAGTAGATCGTGCTCGTCTGGACCAACCTTTCATTGTACAGATACGTAAAGTTCTGTACGTTGGCCTTCAGAGTGAGCAGAGCCACCCTCACCTCGGGCATCGTCGTCACGCCGCTCTTAACCCTCGGGATGAAGCTGAAGGTACCGGGACGGGTGATGCCTATCTTGATGTAGTTGTCCAGCGGGGAAACCTTGGTGAACGTGGTGTTGTCCTGCGTACACTTGTTCATATACACGAAGCCGTTCCAGTCGTACATCAGTTTCTCGCCGTACGTCACGCCGCCTAGGGTGACGCCGCCCGTTTGGACCTTGTCGTCCGCGTCGAGGTAGATAGGATTGTCCTGCGCGTCCACAGTGCCGAGCAACTGGAAGTTGGCGTTCTTGACCTGGTTGCTCGACATACCATAGTCGAACGCTTCCGTTTCGCCGTCGTTCCAGTAATAATGGCTGGTCGAATAGTTGCCGGTCACCCACCTCGAAGGCTTGAGGTTCCTGTCGTCGTTGGTGCCGCGCACGCGGAACCAGTACTGATGGCCTGCCTCGTCGGGGTCGGGGTACATAATCACGTAAGGCATTACGGTGCTCGAAGGAACCGAGTAGGTCGCCACGAGATACTGCGGATCGGGATCCTTCTTGTTTACCACATTCTCGCTGTAGATTTCAAGCACGTAATCCTTCACCGTAGGCTGGCCCGTCCAGGTGAACGAAACCTTGCGGTAGAGGGACTTTGCCTTCGCATCCGTAGGAGTCGGGCAGGTCACGTTCGGGTCCACGTCGGTCTTCTCGTTGCTGTAAACCCATTCGGAAGGCTCCTTGTTCTCCTTGTTGTTGAACGCGCGCAGACGCATGTAGCAATAGGTTTCGTCCGGTGCCTCGAAGGAGTAAGGGATACTGTCGCGGGGTATTATGTGGCTGTAGATAAGATCGTCGGGCCAGGGTTCCTCGTCCGGAAGGATTTCCGCGGTATAAACTTCGAACTCGTAGCCTTCGGCATCGGGGAATGTCGTAAACCTGACCGTTATAGTCGTATACTTCACATCGGTCGCGAAACTGATGGGCGTGAGACACTTGGGGAAGCCAAGATTGTCGTAGATGGTCACGTCCGGATCGGGGCTGCACGCCAGCGCGAAGAGTCCGACTGCAAGCGTTGTTATGTATTTAAATAAAGTCTTCATAATCAAACTCTTTTAGAATGCATAACCGTAATCGTTCTGGAGCACGCCGAGGTTGGCGATGATGACAGAGCCCGGAATAGGCATATACATATTCATATCGGGATCCTCGAGATACAGGTTCTGGATGTATGTCGCGGAAACGGAGTTGAAATAACTCTTGCGCTGCCACCCCCTGTTAGGTTCCGTCACGGTCTTGTTCTCGGTGTCATCAGGTTCGAAGCCGTAGAATTCCGCGTCCGTACTGTTGTCCTTCGTCCTCCAGTAAATGAAGTTTCTTCCGGAGCCAGTCAGGTATGTGAATTTCCCGGTCTTCCCGCCAAGTGCGCTCAACTCCGACTTGAAATCGTCGAGAGCGGACTTGAGGCAACCCCAGCGGATGAGGTCCTGACGGCGGAGAAGTTCCCCGCAGAACTCGAAGCGACGCTGGTCCTTGATTGCCTGGAAGAACTCTTCCTTGGTTTGGAGGCGGTCCAGATAATCGGTCACCTTCACATCGTCGTGGAACGCGCGCTGGAGTACGGGCCTCATATAGTCCTTTGCCTTGTCGATGTCGCCCAGTTCGTTGGCTATCTCGGAAGCCATCAGCAGAATGTCGGCATAGCGGAGAACGGGGAATTTCGCGCCGTCCTCGGGGTCCTGACCACTGGGCAGAGGCCTGCGGATCATCCAGTCGAAACGGAATTTTCCGTTGTACCAGCGGGTAAGACTCGCAGTCTTGCTCAGGGACTTGTTCGAGAAGGTCTGGATACCGTCTTCATCCCAGAAGAACGGCTCGCAGGTCACATCTCGCCTCGTATCCAGAGGGTCGTAATCGAAATAAAGCGTTGCGGCAACCGATACCCTGGCCTGTCCGTTTGCGAAGTACTTGTAATTGGGCACTCCGTTACGGGTGAGATGATGTCCGCGGTTGTCCGAGAAAGGCATTCCGAAGATTATCTCCTTGCCATATTCGGTATTCAGGTCGCAGTACCATTTCCAGAGGTCTTCGAAATTGTCGAAGAGGGAAAGGTTAGCGTGCTGGATCACGTCCTCCAGCGCCGCGAGGGCCTTGGGATAAAGCACCGAGGGCTGAAGTTCGGGGTCGTTGGACTTGCGGTTGTGGCAATAGGAATTGTCGAAACCGCCGTGGTTCACCATACCTTCGTCGGGACGGCAGGAATAGCCGGCCGCCTGAAGGGCGAGACGCGCATACAAGCCTCTTGCGCAAGCCTTGCCAGGCTGGGTGATGAGTTCCTGCACATCGTAATCCATATACTTCGCAGCCTTGTCGAGGTCGTGGAGAAGATGCTTGTACAACTCGTCCTTGTCGGCCTTGGGAAGGTATATGGTTTCCTTTGTCGCTGGCTTGAACCTCGCGGGAACCTCGCCGAACACGTTCATAAGGTCCGCGTACAGCAGGGCGCGCGCGGTGAGCGCTTCGCCGTACAGCCTGCCCATCTCCCTGCGGTTGTCGATGTCGCCGTAGGTTTCAAGGCCGTCTATGCAGACGTTCGCCCTTTCGATTCCCTTGAAGTTGCCAGAGTAGAAGCGGTCGTCGCCGGCATTGTTGTAATTCTGGTTCAGAGGGTTCTGCTTGTACTGATAGGGGTTGTTCCTTTCGGTATTGCTCATATCGTTCAGGACTTCCGCATCAGTATTGCAGCCGTATCCGTAGAAGTACTCGGTACGGTACGAAGCCATAGTGACATAGGACTCGTAGATGCAGTTCACGCTCATACGCGAGAGCGTATAGTTGGAATACACTTCCGGGTCCTCGAACGTCGACTTCGCCCTCTGATCAAGAGTATCGCACGCCAGCAACAGCGCCGAGGCGCCGAAGGCCGCAAATAATATCTTGACTAAGTTTTTCACTGCAAATAAGCTTTAGAAAGTGACATTTACACCACAAACGAGACCGCGGCTCTTAGGATATGCGGAATAGTCCACACCCGGAGTAAGCGGGTCGCCGCGACGGCAGTTGACCTCGGGATCGTAGCCTGTGTAGTTGGTGAGGCAGAAGATGTTGGAGGCCGTTGCGTATACGCGGAACTTGGAAATGTGTATCCACTGAGTGTATCTCTGGGGAATGGTGTAACCGATGGTAAGGGAGTTGAAGCGCAGGAACGAAGCGTCCTCGATGTAGTAGTCGGAAAGGAAGACGCTATTGGTGCACTGTGTCCATATCTTGGCGTTCGCGTTGGTTTCGGCGAGAAGCGCGGGGTCGGCTATCATTTCGCCCGTCTCCCAGTCCACGTTGGTCCAGGCGGAACCCGGGGCGCAGACTTTGAGCAGGTTCTTGTACCTCTGGCTCTGTCCCCTCTGGGTGAGGTCGATCTTGTCGCCGTTGTACAGTTTAGCTCCGACGGAGAAGCTGAACGCAGCGTTCAGGTCGAAGTTGTAGACGTTCGCGTTGATGCTGAAACCGCCGGTGACGTCGGGCTTCGCGCAGCCGAGGTTCACCTTGTCGCGGGAATCCACCACGCCGTCGCCGTTCATATCCTTAAGTTTCGGAGCGCCGGGACGTATGCCGCTTCCGACTGCTTCGGAGGAGTTGACCACGCCGTCCTTAAGAGTCCATACGGGCTTGTTGGTGCTGGCGTTGATGGTCATATCGAAGTCCTCGACCTTGTACCAGCCGTCGCTCTTGTAGCCGTAGATGAGGCCCAGAGGCTTGCCGGGAGTCACGAGGTAGTCCCAACCGATGGAGGTCTGGATGCGCACTTCCTTCTGGATCTCGTCGAGACCGCCGAGGCTGACCACCCTGTTCTGGTTGTAGGCCGCATTGGCGGAGAGAGTCAAGCCGAAATGCTTCTTCTCGATGGCCACCACGCGGAGGGTACCTTCGATACCGCGGTTGCGCACTGTACCGATGTTGCGGTACTGCGACTTGTAACCCACACCGGACATAGGATAGTTCACGAGGAGGTCCTTGCTGGTGTTGTTATAGAGTTCGATGGTGGTCGACAGACGCTGCTTGAAGAAGACCATGTCGATACCGAAGTTGTGCGACAGGGTCTTTTCCCAACGGAGTTCGGGGTTCGGCATCGTGGTGTCGGGATATACCCAGTTGGTCATCTCGTACACGCGGGGGTCGATGGTCGTCTTGAAACGGCGGCGGACCTGGCCCGCGGGGATGCGGTTGTTACCTGCGGTACCGAAGCTGTAGCGGATCTTCACCTGGTCGATCTTCCTGAGCCTCTTCATCCAGGGCTCTTCGGACATGATCCAGGAA
This sequence comes from Bacteroidales bacterium, assembly GCA_017614795.1. The sequence continues at coordinate 26,752 of JAGABD010000076.1, read as the reverse complement.
ACTGCGGTCGAAGGGAAGATGCCCCACTGGTTGCCGGGGGCGAACTTGCTGGAACCGTCGGCGCGGAGCGCTCCGGAGATGGAGTAACGCTTGCCGTAAACGTAGTTGAACCTGCCGAAGAACGACAGCATCACCTCGTTTTCGTTATAGAAGTTGTTCGCCGATGAAATCATCTGGGCGGTACCGCGGTAGCGCCTTGCCATCGAAGCGTCGTAGTAATCCGGGAAACCTTCGGCCACCACCGTTTCGGTATTGACCTTCTTGTACTGGTATTCCTGGCCGAGGAGCATGTCGAGACGATGCTTGCTGCCCTTCTTGAACACCCTGTCGAACTTGTAGCTGAGGGTATTCACGTTGCGGTAGTTCCTCGAGAACGAATGGCTGGAATCGGTGTTCGGGTAACCCGGCACGTTGGACTTTTCACGGGTGAAGTAGCTAGTGCGGCCGTAGAAGCGGTCGTTCTTCTCGTCCCAGTTGTCCACGCCGCCCTCGACCTTGAGTTTCAGGTTGGGGATGATGGTCCAGGTGACCGATGCGTTGGCGTTCCAGTTTTCGCGGTTACGCTCGTTGTCGTTGTCCTTTACGTTCTGTATAGGGTTGGTACCGTACTCCTGGCTGTAGTAGTCATAGTCTTCCACATCGCGCAGGTAGTTCATCGGGATGGGCGAATAGCGCAGGGTGCTGATAAGACGTCCGGTACCCGCGTTGGTACCCTTGTCGTTGATGGAGTTGGCGCCGGCGCCGTGAATCGCGGTGTTCGAGTAGCGCAGCGACACGTTGAAGTCGAAGTTCTTGACGGGGCGGCACCAGTTGGTGAAGCGGAAGTTGGTTCTCGAATAGCTCGAGTAGATCATGACCGCATCTTCGTCCATACGGCCGAAGTTGGCCTGCCACCTGTTCTTGTCGGTGCTGCCGCTCACGGAGACATAATGGTTCATCGTGGTTCCGAGACGGCCGAACACGCGCTTGCGCCAGTCGTTGCCCTCGAAGGTCTTGTAGAGGTACATGTCCTCGAAGCGTCCGAAACGGCTGGTGTAGCGGCCGGTCGAGTTGTCGAGAATAGAACCTTCGTAAACCGACATCGCGAATTCGTACGGGTTCATGAGCTCGTAGTTGTTCGGATTGGCCATGGTCTTGAGACCTACGTATCCGTCGTACTTGACGCTGACCTTTCCGCGGGCGCCGTCACGGGTGGTGATGAGCACAACGCCGTATGCGCCGCGGCTACCGTAGATTGCCGTGGAGAAGGCATCCTTCAGAACATCGACGCTCTTGATGTCGTTGGCGGCGATATCGCTGATGCTGCTCACCGGGAATCCGTCGACGATGTACAGAGGAACTGCGTCCTGGGTGATGGAACCGGTACCGCGGATGCGGATCTGCACGGGGGCGTCGGGGTCGCCTTCGGTGGTGGTCACGTTGACGCCGGCCATCTTACCCGTCAGCGACGAGGTGAAGTTGGTCGACGGCACGCTGCTCACCGCCTTGCTGTCGGCCGATGCGACCGCGCCCATAAGGTCGCGGCGCTGCACCTGCTGATAACCGATGACGACGGTCTCGTCGAGGAGGTTCATATCCTCTTCGAGGTTGACGTTGATGACCTTGCGGCCGCCAACGATTTCCTCGCGCTCCTTCATGCCGATGCAGGAGAACACAAGGACCTTGGAGCCCGTGCGGTTGTTGATGGAATATGCGCCGTTTGCGTCGGTGAAGACGCCCGTGGTCGTGCCCTTCAGGTAAACGGATACGCCGGGGAGGGCTTTGCCGTCCTGGTCGGTAACCTTACCTGTAATGGTCTGGGCTGCGGCCTGAACCCACCCGGTGGTGAACATTATAACCACCACCAGGATGAGTTTTGCCAGTTTACTGATTTTCATTGGTATACTAATTCGTGTAGAATATACTTGTTAGTTAAGGTCGCGTACAAGACGAACTGCGCAACCGATATAACGGGCGCGGCTCTTCCTCGCCTGCAGCGAGCTGGAGCTACTGGAATAGTCGCTGGCGCCGGCAGGCAGATAGTTGAATACCAGAGCGTAGTTGTTCGATCCATAAGCGAAATCAGACCAATACCAGGCGTCGCCGGGGAAGTTGGTCGTACCCTTGCTGCTGACGAGCTTGCGGCTGTTGGTCAGAGGGAGGAACACGCATCCCGCGGCTTCGAGTTTCTGCCAGTCTTCAAGACTGTAGGCGTTATCGGAGCAGATTGCGCAGTCGTGGTATGTGCTATTGACCGTCCAGTGGTTGCCGGTAGTCGACCAGGTCCTGCCGTTGTTCCAAACATACGCGAGAGGACGGACTCCGTAAGGAAGTTCGAACCTGTCGGGGAGAATGATCATACCGAAAGCGAGAGTGTCGGTGCCGTCGAGGATGGCGCCCTTGCAGGCAGTGTCGATAGCCTTGCCTCCCTTGTTGCGGTACTGGAGGACATTCTCAAGACCGTTAGCGCCGGGAGTATGCCAGAAATCGGCAGGATAAATGGTTTCGCCGTGGGAAATGACATTGTGTCCCCAGTCGAACCAAAGAACAGCGTTCGGGTTATCCTCCACCTTGGTGGTTCCATACCATCCGCCGGCGGAAGAGTTTGAAGGATAGGAGATACCGTATTTCTGTCCAGCCTTGAGTTTGGGAACATTGGCTCCGGTGGCATCCTGTCCCATCCAGGAGAAGAGGTCGATCCAGTCGCCCACCTGAGGCTCCTGAAGCGAGTTGTAGGATGCGGTACGTCCTGTGGCGGGGTCGGGTTTGGAATCTCCGATGGCCTCCCACTGATGCTCTGCGAATTCCCACTTGTCGGCGGTACCGAAAGTGTTGACCGTAATGGTGGTGCTGACGGTAGGAACGGTATCCATCCTCGCACGCAGGTTGCCGGGAGCAAAGAGAACCTTCAGGTGCGAAGGGTTGTTGATGTTGGCGGACTTGAGAGTCGTGCCAAGGGTGAAGCAAGGCAGGCTGACGCCGACCTTCGCCGCGCTCTTGCGTCCGGGAGTCCAGGCGGTAGGAACGGAAGCGACCCTCTTGACGGGTTTCGCCATCTTATTGATCACCTCGCTGTCCTCGTCGTATGCGGTAACCTCGATATCGGTGTACTCACCCACGGGAACGGGGATGTTGAGCACAAGGCTGTCGGCATAGTAAAGCTTGTTGCAACCGAGTTCGGTAACGGTGATCATCTGCTCGCTTTCCTTGGTGGAAGCGGCGCCAGCGGCATAGCCGGTGCCCGCCACGAAGTCGGTCATCACGAATTCGCCGTTCACCTTCTTTCCGGGGAACTTGATGGTGAGATAGTCGCAGTTCTTGGAAACCGACCTCACCGTCACGCGGAGAATAGCGCAGATGGACTTGAACTGCAGGCCTTGGCCGGGAGCGTTGACCGCAATCCTCGGAGCGGGAGACTGCTCGCCCTGAAGCTGGGCAAGTTCATAGGTCTTGGGGAATTTCACGGAAAGTTCCGCGGCTGTGTGCTTGTTCACGGAAGCCGTGATGGGGCTCATTCCGTTGTGCACGAGCGATGCGGGATAAACCGCGAAGTCGGAACGACCGGAGTCGATGTCGTCGTCGAAGGAGAATCCTGCGCTGGCCTTGTCGTTATAGGTCGCTGGGAGTTCCTGGGAAACATAGTAGGTGCCGCCTGAGAACACTGCGATCTGGTCGCCGGTGCTCCAGGTAAATACTGCGGAAGTGTCGTTGATGAGAGCTTTGCTGTCGATACCGTCTTCGCAGAAAGCCTGGATGAAGGTCAAACCGGTCTGAGTTTCCTCTGCGGTTTCGTTAGTGATTTCTTTCAGTTCTTTGGTGCAGGCTGCCAGCACTGTTGCCGCGGCCGCGAGAATAAATAAATACTTTTTCATGGCGCGTCAATTTTAGTTGTTATTGTCATCATTGTCCTCCCAAGGATCCATATCCTCGCCGTTGGACACGATTGCATCCGGATCGCTTACGCAAAGTACGTTCACCGGAGTCCACTCGAACAGCCTGGCTGCCGGAGCGAAATACGATTTTTTACTCATAATTAACATATTGATATATTATTAGTTTCAGTGTCGTTGGGTTTAGTTCTGTGGTGTGGGTGTCCATTCAAGCGGCCAGTAAAGCACCGACAAGGAGTTCACCTGGGAGTTGACATGGTAGAGGTAAAGCGTCGGCGCCTCCTCCATTCCCGCGAGATCCGCCGCCGTAACATCTATCGTCACCCAGTATTTCGACCAGGCGGACGAATAGATATTGCTGTCCGTGCGGTTATCCGAAACCTGGCCGTCGGGCACCTCGGCGGGCGTCACCTGCTTGATCACCCTCGCGGTCAGTTCACCGTTCTCCCTGGTAATCATCGCGATACGGTATGTAGGAATGCGGACAGCATATTCCACAGGGTTGGTTCCCTCTATGGCATCCCTGTTCGAGGATGCTCCGTAAAACCTGAGAGTGCCGGGACGGTTGATCTTGAATGCAAAATAATTCTTGGCTGGTATTACGTTCGGGTAATTGTCGTTCCAGAGATTCTGCACCTTCGACGCGGAAATACGGTTGCCGTAGTAAATCATTCCGGGGCCGCCGTATGTAATGCCGTCGACGATGATAGGTTCTGTGATATTTCTGAGGCTGGTGTTAGTGCCGTCGTTATAAACGCCGTAAACATTAAAGCCGCCGGGGCCTACAATGCTTGCCTTGTGCGTAGTGCCGTCGGGATAGCCGTAGTCGAAGGCGCTCTTGTCGCCGCACCATTCGGGCGCGAGAGGGTTCTTGTTAGGAAGGACGCCGCCGTCGGTCCACTGGCTGCGCAGAATGGAGACGGTTCCTCCGTAGAGAGTGAAGGGAGTGCCGGTCGCCGCATCCTCGCTGGTGCCCTCGGTCACGAACGGAGTGATGGTCACGCGGAAATTATGGTAGGTGCCGGGCACCATCACGGCCCAGATGTAATTGCCTTCGTAATAGCCGTTCAGGTAACGGGTATTGATGGTGAGCGACTTGCTGCCGTTCGAGATGATGGTCGCTACGGGGTTGTCGCCGGAGTAGTCTATCTGGATCTTGCCCGCAAGATTCTCGTCCGCCTCGAATTTCACCGACTTGATGGTCGCCTTGCCCTTCGTGCCGGTAGGTATCTGATACCTCAGATAGCCGAACACGTTCTTGAGGCAGTCGTCGCCGGGCTTGGCAACCGCAATGTTGGTGTTCATCTCGAATGACTGGAACTTGTTGATGCTCTGGGTGCTGGGGAGCGTGAGCGAACCGTCGGAGGTAATCTTGCCGCCGCTTATCTTTGTGTTGTCGTAATTGGCGGTGCGGCCGGTCCAGATAGCGTACGAGTAGTTGTTCGAAAGGTCTGGAACATTGGTATCCGGTTCAAAGGAACGCACTACCTCTTCGGTTGTGGAAGTGCTCACATATGCATACTTCTTGTTGTCGCTCTTGCGGAACACGTAAAGCACCTTGTCGTTCGCTGTGGTGTACCAGGTAATTACCGGGCTGTCCGTGTTGCCGCTGTTCAAGAATGTCCTTGGGGTGGTATTCTCGAATCCTATGGTAATGCTGCCGTCGCCGTTCGCCGCGGGGGCCGCATTGCGGTCCTTCGTGCAGGATGCGGCCACAACCGCTCCGAGGGCGATTGTCGCAAAAACAAATATTTTTCTCACTGCGTACACCTTAATATATTATTATATCAATCGTTCAATTCCCAGGGGTCCATATTCTCGCCGCTGCCCTGGACCGGGGAGCCCGGCTCCGGGTCCGGAACCGGCACGGGCTTTACGTAAGGCAGAACGCCACCGTCGGTGTATCTGCCGCGTTCTATGAACAGCACGTCGGCGTTCATAGTAAACGATGTCCCTTCCGCAGTATCCTGGGCCGTAGCCTCGGTCGCGAAGGGATAAATCGTCATTTTCACATTGTGATACGTACCCGGCACCATCGCCACGTACATATACCCGGCCTCGTACTTTCCTTTGTTGTACCTCGTCCATGCGGTGATGGTCTTGGAGGCGCTGGAAATTATGGTGGTGACAGGCGACGAGCCGGAGTAGTCCACCTTCACCTTGCCGGCGATATTCTCGTCGGCGGTTATCACGACCTTCTTCACCGATGCGGCCGCGCCGCCGGGGAAAGGATCGTTTTTCAGGCGCAGGAAGCCGAACACGGGTTTCAGCTGCGTGTCGCCCTTCTTCATAACGGAAATCGCCTGGCTCTGCTCGAAAGAATCGGTGTTGCCGATGGTCTGCGAGTTCTTGAGCACGAGGTTGCTTCCGCTGACGCTCCAGCCGCTGAGCGTTTCGCTCGACGACGTGGCGCCGTTCCAGAGCACCAGTTTCACCTCGCCGGAAGTCGGCCAGGAGTCGCAGGAGAAGGTGCGTGAGGAAACGCTGATGTCGCTGGTCACGTTGTTGAACGTGTAGCGGGTGTTGTTGCCGTCGAAGACATAGAGCTTCTTGTCCTGTTCGCTGGAGCTCCACTTGAAGAACTGGCCGTCCGACAGGAATGGTTTCGCCGCAGGGGATTCCTGCTCAAAACCTACCGTTATGGTCTTGGTCGTATATACGACCCCGGCCTCCTGCATTTTCGTGCAGAAAGCCAAGGCCGATACGGCTGCGGCAAGTGCCGCAAACAAGAATAACTGTTTCAGTGTATTCACTTTACTTAATATCACGTACGAGACGTACACCCAAAGAGTAATACCTGCTTCTCTTATACTTTACATCCACGTCTATAGCAGTACTGCCACTGCCCGGATATGCCACATTTCTGCCGGCTTCGGGGCAGTTGAAGGCGAGTGCAAATGCGAGCGAAGTCGCAGACAGCGTGGACGACCAATAGAGACCGCAACCGGGATTGTTTACCATCAATGTTATATCAGCATTATAGTTGCGCTGGTCGGTAGTGGGAAGGAATACGCAACCTGCATTTTCCAACCTTGCCCAATCATCCAGATTGAAAACATTGTCGGAGGCCATTGCTCCGGTAGTCTTCCCATCATAGGAAGGATTTGCCGCGCAGTATTCCTTTACAAAAGCGGGCACTCCGTAAGGATGTACATAGTGGTCGGGGAAAAGAATCAGTCCGTAAGCCACAGTATCGCCGGCAGCCCTGATAAGAGTCGCTTTTACACCATTCTTGATAAGGGCATCAGATGCATCTTTCCTGTTCTTGAGCACGCACTCCCATTCACTTGCCGAGGGGGTTCTCCAAGTGTTCGCCGGGTAGGTGACCTCTCCGTGAAGGATCACATTCTCTCCCCAGTCGTGCAAAAGGTCTACATTGGGCGAACCGGAAGCGCCTCCGAGATATCCGCTCGTACCGCTGCTGGCCCCATAGAAAACACCGAAGAGATAGGCAAGACCTTTATTCTTGAGGGTTGAACCCGCATCAGCGCCTGTCCAGGCGAACAAGTCGGTGTAGTCACCCGTCGCAAACTCCTCGAATGAATTCTGAGCATAAGTATGTCCGGCAGGGATTGTGTTGCGATAGGAATCGTACTGATGCTCGTGGAAACTCCATTCGGATGCAGACCCGAAGTTGTCGATGGAGCAGCTGTTCGAACGGGCGCCACTCTTGATAGTAACCTTGGGAACCACATCAACTTTCGCACGCAGGTTGCCTGGAGCGAAGATGACCTTCGCAGTAGCGGTATCGATACGCGAACCCGCCACAGTAAACGCAGGCAGATAAGCCGTCATCTTGCGGGCGGTCTTGCGGCCGGGACCCCACGACGTGGAAACGGATGAGACCACCTTGATGGGAGCCACGATATGGTTGATTTCCACATCATCTGCATCCCACGCGGTAACCTTGACGTTGGCATACCCGAGAGTATTCGAAACATCCGTAGGAACGGGAATGTTGAGAACAAGGCTGTCAGCATAGCCCTTGAGTCCGAGCTCGTTGATGGTGATGATGGATTCGGACTCCTTGGAAGATCCTGCCAGGACAAGTGCGCTGGTGCCGGCTTCCACGCCGGTCATTACGTACTCGCCGTTCACTTTCTTGTCGGGGGACTGCACAGTGAGATGGTCGCAGCCCTTGGGAACATCCTTCAAGGTAATGCGCAGCAGTGCGCAGATGGACTTGAACTGCAGGCCCTGGCCGGGAACGTTCACCGCAATCCTGGGAGCGGGAGACTGCTCGCCCTGAAGCTGTTCAAGCTCGTAGTTCTTGGGAAGTTTCACGGAGAACTCCGCTGCCGTATGCTTGTTGACGGAACTCGTGATTGCGCTGAATCCGTTATGCACAAGGCTCGCGGGATACACCGCAAAGTCGGTACGTCCGGCGTCGATGTCGTCCGCGAAAGCGAACTGGGCCGTCGCCTGGCCGTTGTAGCTGCTCGAAAGTTCTTCCGAGACATAATAGGTACCACCCGAGAAAACGGCAATCTGATCGCCCGTGCTCCAGGTAAAAGCGGCGGTCTCGTCGTTGACGAGAGCCTTGCCGGCTATAACTTCGTCGCTGACGGCGCCGATATAGGTCAATGCCTTGGCATCGTCATCGATGGCTTCTTTGGAAACTTCTTTCAGTTCCTTGGTGCAAGCTGTCAGCACTGTTGCCGCGGCCGCGATAATAAATAGATACTTTTTCATGGCGCGTGGTTTTAGTTGTTGTCATCATTGTCTTCCCAAGGATCCATATCCTCGCCACTGGACACGATTGCATCCGGATCGCTTACGCAAAGTACGTTCACCGGAGCCCACCCGAACTGTGAAGTCGATGGAGCGAAATAAGGTTTTCTTGTCATAAAGACGTAGAGTTTATTGGTTATCAATTGCGTTTTCTGTCTGTGGTTTCTGCCGTCCTACAGCGAAGGAGTCCACTTGGGAGGGAAATAGCTCACCATATGGCCGATGTTGCCTTCGTTGTCGGCCTTGTGCCAGAAGTAGACAGTGGCGGCGCCGTCGATGCCCGAAAGCATCTCGGCGGTCACCTCGAACTTCACGCGGAAGCGCGGATCGCTCTGCTCCTTGCCGCTGGTGGACATATCCTCCGGGGCCTTGGTCTGTTCGAAGATCTTGGTCGCGGTGGTTACGCCGCCCTTTGTGGTTACGAGCACGGCGATGAACTTCTGGGCCCTTTCAGCCTCGGCATACATAAACCTAGGATACATATCGAAGGTGCCGGGCCTGTTGATCTTGAAGCGGATGCCCACATCGGACGCAACCTTGGTGCCGGCCACCTGTTCATAGGCCTTCACCCTGTTGTACACGATGCGGTTGCCCATATGGGTGCCCGCGTTCTTCTCGGCCGAAAGCCAGGTGATATTGTCCACGACGGTGGAAGGAACGGCAAGCCTTTCCTTCGCCGCCACGCCGAACGCATCGGCCGCGATGTTCGCGGTCTTGGTGACTCCGGCCGCTACGCCGTAGTCGAATGCCTCGGGATCCTCCGGCCAGGCCTTCTGGGCCTTGGCCAGGAATCCCCCGGCGGTGAGCATTACCGCCACCGCCAGGAGAATCTTTGCCAGGAAATGATTTTTCATCATTTAATAATAATCGTTAGTTCACAACACGGATAAGACGAACTGCCGCTCCTAAATTCTTTCCAATAGATTTTTCACCATAGCCTGCTGATGAAGAAATCTTATACTTGGGAGTAGTTGATGATTTCCCGTTAACTCTGGAATACGGCCAGAGTGTATAGTCGGCCATTGATGAACCTGCAGCGTTTGCTTTATCTTTAGTATAATTAGACCAATAGCCCATATCTCCGTAGTACACAGTGGTTTGCGAATCCCTTATGTTGGTTACGGGCAGGAACACACAGCCAACAGCCTCCATTTGTTCCCATTCGCTAAGCTGCAAAAGGTTCTGTGTGTAAGCCACATTAGAATGACCAGAAGCCTTGCCATTAATAGCTCTAACACCTGAAGGATGGGTGTATGTATCAGGGAAAAGGATAAGGCCTCGTGCGATAAGCGTTTCTCCATTTAGAATTGTAGCTTTCGCATTTCTGTAACCTGATGCGCAACTGCGTTTTTGCGTTAAATGGTTCCATTCAACTGTATTCGTAGCGACAGGAGAAGGGCCGTCATTAGGAAGGCGCCATGTCCCTGAAGGATAATAGCCGTCAGCGCCATCACTAATTTCAAGGGTTCCCCAGTCCTTTAAGATATGATCACTCGCACCGGTGCTTACGGAGGATCCTGTAAAGACACCCGAGCCGGAGCTATTGAGAATTCCGTATTTATACTTATCATCACTAAAGCTTCCAGTGAATCCGGTAGCACTTTCTCCACACCAGCAGAACAGGTCAATGACATCTCCAACCTTAGGGTCTTTAATAGAATTAATAGAATATTGCCTTCCGGTCGGGGTATATGTGGCAATAGTATCATACTGATGTGGCGCAAATTCCCATTTTGATGCATAACCAGGAGTATTGGCTGCTGGCAGCCCCTCTAATGTGGCCCTGAGATTGCCCGGAGCAAATACCACTTTTACACCATCGTTGAAAGCAGTAGTTCCTTGAGAAGTAAACACTGGCAGCGTAACGCTAAGTTTACGTGAAGACTTTCGGGACGGAACCCAGTTACCCGAGGACTTGACCGAAGCCCTATATGAGTTAATCTTATGACCCTGCTCATCCAAAGTGGTAACAGTTACAGTCTTGTATTCACACGAAGAAGCAACAGCCACGGGAACAGGAATGCTTACGACAAAATCTTTCGTAAGCGCATCAATAGAGACACCCGTAACAGTAATGGTCGAGTCGCTTGCGCTGGAAGGATTCACCTGCACTCCAGCAAAAGAGTCAAGATCTCCAAGGTTCACACCACTGAGAGTGAATTCACCTTGCACCTTCTTTCCACCGAAAGTAAAAGAAATAGATTTGGTCTGCTTAGGAACATTCTCGAGCGTCAAACGGAGCAACGCGCATATCGACTTGAAATACAGAGTTCCGTCTGGAGCGTTAAGTGCAATCATAGGAGTAACGGACTTTGCGCCCTGAACATCAGCCAAAGCGTAGCTGGCGGGGAGGGTGAGAGTAAGACTGCTGGCAGCGTGGTTGCTCACACTATTTGCCCTTACGTTGTCACCATCGAACACCAGGTCGGCAGGATAGACTGCGAAGTCGGCACGTCCAGCATTGACAGCAGTCGTGAACGCAAACTCCACGTCGGTATTGTCATCATAAGCGTCCGCCAGGCCTTCGGATTTGTAGTATGTGTCACCGGAGAAAAGTGCAATCTTATCTCCAGCGGCCCAAGAAAACTCAGCAGAGGAATCATCAATGATTGCTTTGCTATCGCCATTGGTGGCGCGAATGTAGTCCCACCCGTCGATATGCTCGATGGGAGCTACTTTAGTCTCTTCGGGAGCACGAAGCTCTTTTTCTTTGCTGCAGGCAACGATCATCGACATTGCCGCCACTGCAATAAATAAATACTCTTTCATAGCGCGTCAATGTTTAATCGCCGGTATTCCAGGGATCCCTGTCTTCTCCCCCTGCACCAAAGTTACTCGTACAATAGACAGCGTACGGGTTCAGCTCCAGCAGTTCGACTGCCGGAGCCTCATAAGGCATTTGTGTCATAAAAGTCAATATAAATAATTAATAATAGTCAAGCTTAGTTCACATCACGGATAAGGCGAACAGCGCACCCATTTCTGCGCAAACTTGATTTTTGCGTCTGGATATCTGTAGTATTTGACCCATTCAGCGACTTTGTGCTGACATAAACATCAGAACTCACCATTGCCGCCGCACTATTGGTGCTATTGGAATAGCAGGCCCAATATGCAGCATCGCCAGCATTATCAGTAACATTATTACCACTGTTTCTAATTCTGGAACTACCGACTGGCAAGAAGGCGCAACCACCGACTTTCTCAAGGATGTCCCACTCTGCTAAGGTTATTACATTCTCTTTATAATGTGCGGTGTTCGCAGCACTCTTTCCAGTCTTCACAAGTGCATGAACCCCAACAGGATGGGTATAAGTATCAGGGAAAATTATAAGTCCGCGAGCAAGGGTATCGGTACCATTTTCTGCAAGAAGTGTTGCCTTGCAGCAACTGTACGTAAGATTTCGACCACTGGTCAACCGAGCCCATTCCACGGAGTTTTCACCGTCCGCCTTATCGCCATTCGGCAAACGCCATGTACCGACAGGATAACTCACACCATTGAAAAGATCACTCCAGTCATACTTGAGAGTTTCCGGATGGGCATTTCCAACCCAAAGAGGATAATTTGCGGAATTGTGCGGTGTAAGTAGACCATACTTCTCATCGTCCGCAAATGAATAGGTTGCACTGGCACCAATCCACGCAAACAAGTCAATAGGAACATTTGTACCTGAGAATTTATTGCCTTTACTGGCACCCAGAGCATCGTATTGGTGATTAGCGAACTTCCAATTGTTAGCTTTGCCGACAACGTCATCAGTAGCCTTTGTCGTTATGGTCCCCTGAAGGTTGCCCGGGGCAAATACAACCCTTGTGGGTGTATTGGCATTGCTGGTGAAATATGGCAACTTTGCAGTTGTAGTACGGGAGGTTTTGCGGTTGGGATTCCAGACTACAGGAGCAGAATCAACCGTTTTGATAGGAGCATCGATACCATTGATTTTGTGGTCAGTGTTATCGTAGGCCTCAACTCTCACATAAGGATAATCACTATCAGAAAGCTTGCCTACCGGCACAGGAACATTGATAATCAGTTGATCGGTGAAGGCGGAAATACCGAGGTCTGTTATAGTAATGATCTCTTCCGCAGCTGAAGTTGAAGCTACTACCGGCAAGCCGTCTGTACCAGGAGTGAAGTTTGTAAGAGTAAACTCGCCATTGACCTTCTTGCCCGGGAATACCACCTTAAGATACTCCGCGTCTTTCGGAATGAACTTCACAGTAATACGAAGCAAGGCGCAAATAGACTTGAATTCAAGGGAATCAAACGGGTTGTTCACTGCAATCATCGGGGTAGGAGACTCGTTACTCAGAACCTGAGCAAGCGTATAACTTGCAGGAAGGGTAATCTTGAGACTAGCAGCAGTATGATTGCTTGCGCTGCCTTCCAGAACATTGGTTCCGTCGTGTACCAGATAAGAAGGATAAACGGCGAAGTCGGAACGGTATGCGTTTATACCACCGGCAAAAACAAATTTTGCCCCTGCACCACTTGCATTCTGGAACTTTGTGGAAAGATGGTAGGTACCATTCGCAAAAACGGCTATCTGACAATTTGCAGACCAAGCGAAGTGTGCCGTAGTACCATCAATTCTGGCCTTTGAGTCTTCTTCGTTTTCACCTACTGCAGTAATGTAGGTGTAACCGGGAAGTTCAAGATTCTCTTCAGCAATAACTTCTTCTTCGGGAGCGCGAAGCTCTTTTTCTTTGTTGCAGGCTACGAGCATAAACGTTGCCGCGGCCGCGATAATGAATAAATACTTTTTCATGGCGCGTCAAGTTTTAGTCTCCAGTATTCCAGGGATCCCTGTCTTCTCCCCCTGCACCAAAGTTACTCGTACAATAGACAGCGTACGGGTTCAGCTCCAGCAGCTCTGCTTCCGGGGCCAAATAAGGTTTTTTTGTAAACATAACTAACATATTTTGTTGATTATAAATAATTTCTCGTTAGTTCCAGTCCAGGACATAGCCGGAATCCACCAGATCCTCGTTGCTGACGGAACTGAAGTCGACGTTGCTGCCGGCGAGGGCCGTGGACAGTTCTACCAAAACTGTTTCTTCAAACTTGGGTGAAATGTACTTTTTCATATCTTGCATTTTTCTATTTTTCAAGCAAAAGTCCCTGATAACCGCAGGGAACCACGGCTTTGCCGTTCCAGAACGTACCCGGTTCGGGATGTCCGGTAGTAGCCTCCTCGAAAATCTTGGTTGCGTTGGCAACGCTGGAAACGTTGAAGAGACTTGCCTTGAAATCGAGATAGTGACAGACAAGAATCTTGTCGCCGCCGTCCCAGCGAGGGATACCGGAGTTCATTTTGGCGGAACTGGTCTCGCTGACCTCGGTCGCGCCGGATTCTATCTTCTGGAAATATCCGCCCTTGATGAACAGCGCGGAGCCGTTCTTGAACTCGGTGGCGCCTTCGCTCAAGGAAACTTTCAGGTTGCTGTTGCATACGTACGAGACCGAGCTGGTGGACGACAGGTCTATCCAGCAAAGGCCGTTGCGGGTGGCATAAGCCAGCTTGTCGCCGGTGCAGACCTTTTCTGCTATGTATTTGTTGTAGTTGACGTTCTCGCTCAAAGTCTTGCGGAAGGTGTAGGTGGGCGATGCGGAAGTGCCTCCGATGTTGACGAACTGCCATCCGCCGTCCCTGTTAGCGCTTGCGAGATAATTGTCGTTGGGGATGCTCAGCCAGCAGCTGTATCGGCCGGAAGCCTTGCTGTAGAGCGCATCCAATATGTAGCACTCCCTGGTGAGGGTGCAGTTCGAATCGCTGCCGATCTTATAGACACCCACGCCCTTTTCTCCCTCGGAAACATAGAGGCGGTTGCCCTTTATCGCAACGCCGCCGGCGAAGGGGATGTCCATTTCGCTGACAGCATAAGGTTTGCCGTCAGTGCCTATCTTGAGGGTGGCGAGGCCGGCCTGGCCGCATCCTACGAACAGCACGTCGCCATAAGGCACCGCGGCGCGAACCGCTCCCCTGCGCGTAGGCTTCCATGCATTGAACTTGCTGCTGGAAGAAGTTGTATAATTGTAGCGGTAGCTCTCGTTTGTAGGGAGGGTGCCCTTGTCGCGCACCAGGCGGTTGGCGCGGGGGCAGTCGATGGCGTAGAGTCCGCCGCCCGAGCTGCCGAGAGACATATAAAGGACCTTGTCGCCTACGGCAACCGATGTGACAGGATAGTTCTGCCCCTTCGGCTTATGGTCTTCGCACCAACTGTCGATTACCTTGGGATCGTTTTCGTCGGTGATGTCCACCACGTAAAGTCCGTTGTATACATCGGCGCAGAACAGCGTCTTGCCGTCGCCCGAGGGCCTGTTCGTCCAGCAGTCGGTGCCGGACTGGTAGAAAATGTCGAAGTTTACCCTGGAGATACGTCTAGGGGTATCCTTGATGGAAATATCCCAAATCTCCACGCCGTGGCCCTTGCCGTCGTTGTCCGCGCTGTAAGGTTCTTCATCGTTGCCGATTCTGGGGGAGCCGTTCTTGGCATTGTGGCCGGTGGAGGCGTAAAGCCTGTTGCCCCTTACGGTGACACCGTCGCCGACGCCCCAGAGGTTGACGGTACCGAGTTTCTGGATATTGGCGAGATTGTCTGTCTTGAAGATGGTTATCTGGCCTCCTCCCCATTCTCCCGAATAGAGATAACCGTCGGTGTAGACCACGCTCTGCGACTCGCTGGTCTTGAACGCGTGGATATGCTGAGGCCTCGCGGGGTCGCTCACGTCGACGAACTCCACGCCGTTCTGGCGCTGTCCGACGAACATGCAGTTGCCGGCAATCTCAAGGCCGGTTGCAAGCTCGATGGAATCGAAGCGGGATATGAGCGTAGGATTGAAAGGACTGGAAATGTCGAAAATCCAGACTCCCGTGGCACGGGCCGTGACATAGAGCTTGCCGTTGTAAGCCTGTATCTGGCGGGGCGAACCGGGGAATTCGACTTCTTTTTTGAGAACCGGCGACATCGGCGTGGACACGTCATAGACCATGATTTTGCCGGATGTACCTGTATAAAGGATATTGCCTTCGAGCCAAAGGTTCATGCAAGAACCCGTGAAGAATTTGTTGAAGGTGCCGAGCACGTAGCCGGGATCGGGTTCCGGGTCGGGCTGGGCGGCAGGCTTCTCGTTGGGCAGCGTGCCCGCGCTGGTGCACTTTCCGCGCACTATCGTCACGTCGTTCTTGCAGGTGAGCGTGAAGGGCTCGCCGGTAGCCGCATCCTGGGTGGCTGCGCCGTCCGCGAACGGAGTGACGGTGATTTTCATATTGTGGTAGACGCCCGGGGCCACGACGGCGTAGAGGGTTGCGGGTTCGTAACCGATGCCGTTCTTGTTCGCCCAGCGGGTGTTTACGGTGACCGATTTGCTTCCGTTCGCAACGATCGTCGCGACGGGGTCGGCGCCGGAGTAATTGATGCGGATCTGGCCCACGAGGTCCTCGTCGGCTTCGAACTTCACCGACTTGATGGTGGCGTTGCCGTCGGTTCCTGCGGGGATGACGTACTTGATGTAGCCCATCACGTTGCGCATCTTGCTGTCGCCGGGCTTCATCACGGAGTAGTTGCAGTACTGGTTGAAAGAACTGGAGTTGTTGATGGCTTGGGTGCTGGGGACCACGAGGGTGGAGCCATCGATGACGTCGCCGGAAAGAGAGGTCTGGTCGCCGGAGGCCTTGCCGGTCCAGAGGACATACTTGATTGTGGAGCCCTCGGTGATGGTTCCGGTGAAGGACCTTACGGCCTCGGCCTTGGTGGAGGAACTGGTGAAGCTGTTCTTTCCGCCCTTGCTGTCGAAGACGTAGAGAATCTTGTCGTTGCTGCCGGAGCCCCACCTGATGCTGTTGCCGGAGACGTAGGTCTTGGAGTCGACTTTCGGAGTCTGACCTCCAGTCGCGTCCGTCTGCTCTTCGAAACCGACGCTCAGGGTGATTTCATCGCCCACGGGTGCACGGAGGTCCGCCTCCACGCGCGTACAAGAAAACGCCGCCAGAGCCAGCACGGCCAGGGCTGCGCCTAAAATGGATATTCTCGAAAATGCCTTATTCATTCGTTACCAGTTTGCGTTATCTCGTGGCAATTATCAATAATTCGCGGCAATATAGCAATTTTTTCGATACGCGCCACCTTTACTACGTAAATAAGATGCATTTTCGCCCGTTTTTGTGACAAACGGGGCGTTTTTGCCTCCCGGCGGGCTGGATGACCACACAGGGCGTGGCAGCGAAGTGATTGACTACCAACGTTTTATGCATTTCTTCTACCCCTATTTCATGGCAGAAGAAATCGACATTTCACTGATTATCAACTAGTTAAGCGCCACGCCGGGCGACCACATCACCAGGGCAAGAGCGTCCGGGTGCGGGCGGGTGTGAGCGACCTTGAGCGAAAAGGTCCCCGGTGGAGCGCCAGCAAAATGGCCGTCTCGCGGTCCGCAGATTTGTCTGACGACTGTTAGACCCGAAGGGGCTAAAAAGGAGGAGTTTGCGGCGAGGCCATTTTGCCAGCTTCGCCCTTTTTGCGAAGCCGGGAGCGAATGCCCGCCCGTACCCGGACGCAAATCGCGCATTAAGAAATCTTGGCGACGAACTGGGCCGGGGTGAGCATTGTAGGGCCGTCAGTGGCGGGACGGCTAAGGAATTTCTTATCGGAAGTGATTATGACATCACACCCTTCGAATGATGCGTTGCTGAACTGGGCGTCATCTTCGAAGTCGCCGGTGAAGTTCAAGATAGCGTTTCTAACATCAGTCCAATAGATATGGCCAATGTTTACGTATCCCATCAGTTTCAGCATAGAGTTGAACAACTTTTCCCGATCAAGGCCGGGTGCGCGAGAAGCGACATACTCTGCATCTATAAAACTCTGGGTTGTAAGAAAAATCTCTATCAAACCACATTTTGCCGCGTGGAAAATCACGGAGGCGTCTTCCGCACCCGGTCGTTCTTCGTCCAATAAATCTATCAGAACATTGGTATCCAGGAATGCCCTTATTTTATTATCCACCATATTTCCCCCACAAATAAGCCAGTTTCGGATCGTTGCGTAAAGTCTCGGGTGCCGGATCACGGAAGCATCCGCGCATACTCAGTATTTCATCTGAAATCTTGAAGTCCTTAGGCAGTTTCGGAAACTTCAGACCTGTCTCTTTGTCGAGCAACTGCTCAACATAGCTGTTGAAGGATTTCCCCGACTTTCGGGCATGCCTCTTGACGCGCTCCATCAGTTCCGGACGGAGGCGAATAATCGTAGATACTCTCGTTGCTGTCGGCATAATTGATACTATTTTCAGCAAATGTAATCATTATTCCGACAAAAACAAAATAAATCTCGTACTACGGATTCGGTTGGGGCCAGATGCCCTGGGCTTTCATCGAGGACGCGATCATCGAGGCGATGGCGGTGGCGCCTTCGACGGTGAGGTGGGTGATGTCGGTGCCGTTCTGGGATACCATATAGCAGGATTTGGAGGCCTCCTTGCCCAGTTGGGTTAGCCAGTCGATGGTGAGGTTTTCGGCATCGACCAGGTAGGTGCCGGTGTCGGCCGCGACCTGGCGCACTACGACCGGATAATCGCCGTACGGGCGCACCGGATTGCCGCTGGAGTCGAAATACCACTGCACCGGCGAAGTGAGCAGCACGGGCACCCCCTTGCGCCTCTTGACATCGTTCACCATGACGGTGAGATTCGGCCCGAAATCGGCGATATCCACGTGGCGGTCCTCAGCGGAGGAACGGTCGTTAGCCGTGAACTGTATGAGCACCAGATCGTTTTCCCGGATAAGGCCGAGCAGATTTGACCAGTAGCCCAGAGTCCGGTAGGACTTGGTGCTGGTGCCCCCGTGGGCCTTGTTGTAGACCGAAGGCAGCTTGCCGTAAGTGGTCCTGTCCAGGTAGTCGCGGAGCTTCTCGCCCCAGCCGCACTGGGGACGCTTCTCGTCGCTGTAAGGCTGCACCAGCGAATCGCCCGCAAGGTAGATTTTTCCGGACGGCGAAAACACTCCCTCGGGAGGGGTCGGCCACTTGCTTCCGGAAGGCTTCGACGGAGTCTCTTTTTCGCCGCACGAAAGCGAGCCCAAAAGCAGTGTTGCGAGCAGGCAGAGCCGCCCTAGAAACGAACGCGTAATCATCTGATACTCAGACTATTATTGATTCACCGAATAGTTGTTCACGAAGGTCGGCATCCAGGCCTGTTTCCTGGCGTAAGTGGTGATGGATTCGGAACCCGTGCAACGGTCGAAAATGTTGTTGCTGATGACGTAATTTTCGGCCGGATTCGAACACATCCAACTCTGGATATGACGCTCCAAACGCTCGTATGCGTTGCCGCGCTGGATACCCCATCCGTAACCCGCCTTGCGGATGATGTTACGGTCGAATTTCACGTTGCGCATAATCCTGTCGCGGCCCTCGATGTAACTGTTGAAATACTCGATGTTGTACATATTCTCCTCGAGCAGATTGCCCCGGTAGACTATGTTCTGCATCACGCAGTCGCGGTCGTAGCTGCCGCTGTCGCCGTACTGGTGGGTTATGCCCGCGTCGAAGCACTGGTAAACCCAGCAGTTCTCGATTACATATTTGTCGCATCCGCCGAACACCTGCACGCCGTTGCCGAAACGCACCTGGTCCGACTGGCCGGCGTGGTTGAAGCAGCCTCCGAGAAGGCCGATTTCGCAGTTCGTGACGATGAGCGAAGAGGTGAATCCGATGCCGATGCCGTGCGCCCCGACATAGCGTATGCAGAGGTTGTCGATGGTGGCGCTTTCGTCGCAGCGGATGCCGTCGGAACCCACGAACCATTCGGCCGTCGTCCAGCGCGTGCCGGGGTTGCCCTTCGTCGAGCAGAGATAGACTTTCCCCTCCTTCTGGAGGCAATCGAGGTCGCCAGTCAACTGGCTGACAGTCTTATAGTTGTCGTCGTAAACAACGGCGAAGTCCTTGTTGTCGAACAGGATTGTTCCCACCACTCCGACGCCGAACGTGGCGCTGTATTCATAGACGTTCCTGGTGCTTGTGAGAGTCCAGGTTCCCTCGCTCGCGAGACTCCACGGCGAGCCGTAGATCTTCGGCTTCTCGCCCGTGCCGTAAGCGGAGTAGGTCACGCCCGTCTTCGCCTTTATGAGCGCCTTCCCGGTGAGATCGTCGGCGCTTCTGCGCCAGGTATCCCCACGGCGGAACAGCACCGCGTCGCCAGGTCTCAGGGACAGACTGTTGACCTTTGCAAGCGTCTTCACCGCCTTGGCTTCGCTGAGGCCGTCGTTGCTGTCGTTTCCGTCCGCGCTGACGAAGTAAACCTTGCCGGCGCTGTACTTCAGCGGGTCGATTGTATTGTGCGATTCCAGTATCCTGGTCTTGAGCGCCACCGCCGCGCTGTCGACATTGTAGGCCGGCGACTGCGACTGGTCCACTATCCATTTGACGGGATAGATTATGAGCAGCTTGTCCTTGCAGAAAATATATATGGTGGCCGGCTCGGTGATGCCGTCGAGGTCGGATTCCGTGATGGTCAGATACTTTCTCTGCGTCTCGTCGTTTGCGGTGGTGGAACCGTCCGTCAACTTATGCTCATATATGTATTTGCACGACTTCTGAAGGCCCTTCGTGGTTTCCAGCGCCACGTAAACCGTGGGAGGGTCGCTCACGTCCTGCACCCTCGGGATGAAGCTGAGGGTTCCGGGCTTGTTTATCTTGAGCGAAATGACGCGTCCGTCCTTCGGCAGAGGGGCCGAGGGGTAAGTATTGTCCAGGGAATTGGTGCGGTTGAGCGAGAACTTGTCGTTGCCCGTACCGAGTGCCACTCCCGAGCCGTAATACACCTTGTCGACGGTCTGCGGGAAGGTATTGCCGACGCAGCCGTCTATCTTGGCCAGCTTGTAGTCGGGCACCTCGTAGTCGAAGGCCGTGCTGTCGTTGGGCCAGCGTCCGTTCAGGGGGAATATCTCGGCCGGTTCCTCAGGCTCGGCGCCGGGGTCCTGGTCGGGGTCGATGACCGGCAGGTCGGGATCCCTCGCCGGAAGGGTTCCGGCAGATGTGAACTTGCCCCTCACTACCGTCACGTCGCTTTTGCAGGTGAGCGTGAAAGGCTCGCCAGTGGCTGCATTCTCCGAAATCGCCTCGTCCGTGAACGGGGTCACCGTTATCTTCATATTGTGATAGGTTCCCGCAGGCACAATGGCATAGTAAGTGCCCGCCTGATAGCCCTTGAACGAGCTTTGGTTGACGTAGCGCGTGATCACCTCGACCTCCTTTTCGGCGCTGGCGTAGATGGACGTGACGGGCTCGGAACCGGAGTAGTCGATGCGCACCTTGCCGGCCATATTCTCATCGGCCGAGAAGAGGACGCTGTAGATGGCGGCGTGCCCCCCTTCGCTGGCGGGGATGGTGAAGCGGATGTAGCCGAAGACGTTGCGCAGCGCCCTGTCGCCCTGCTTCATAATGGCGATGTTGGCGGTGCGGCAGAAGGAATTCTCGTCGCTGATGATCTGGCCGCTGGGGAGGGAGAGGGTGGTGCCGCCCAGCACGTTGCCGTCGAGGGTGGAGCGGTCGCCGGTGGCGCTTCGGCCCGTCCAGAGGACATATTTTACGGAAGCACCTTCGCTCACCGTGCCCGTGAAGGCCCTGGTGGCCTCGTCGACTGTGGAACTGCTTGTGAAGGCGCTCTTCTGCCCGTTGGAGTCGAAGACGAAGATGCACTTGTCATAGGAACTGCTCCCGGACCACAGGATGCGGCTGCCGCTGACGTAAGTTTTAGTGAGCGCGGAAATGCTCTTGGAGCTCTGCTGTTCGAAGCCCAGCCGGAGGGTTATCCGGCCGTCGTCCATAAGTTTGTCTTCCCTTACACAGGCCACTGTGGCCAGGATTCCCAGCCCGATGGCGAATATTTTAACTGCTTTTGCGGTCATACCGATTATGTGGTTTGAACGACAAAGTTACAACAATTTTTTTTGCACGCACGCACGCAAAACCTTGTTTATTTAGAGAATTCTTGCTATAATTGCAGAATAGAACGCGTTGATAACCGAAAAACTATTCAACACCAAATAACACTATTATGAAGTTTAACTACACATCACCCGTTACGGACATCCTGCATACATGGATGCTCGATGTCCTGTGCATCAGCGACGAGAACACTACGGTTGTCGTCGGTGAAGAGGAGAGAGATGAATGGGAGGACTAAAACATTGCGCGCCATGAAAAAGTACATTTACATCATTTCTGCCGCGGCCGTATGCCTGCTGGCAGCCTGTGCAAAAGAGATCACAGAACCCAAGGAGAGCGCAGTGTACATCAAAGGCGATGTAACCTACATCCACGCCAATGTCGGTACCCGTGCAACTCTCGACAACAACCACGCAGACCAGGACACTTCCTTCACCTGGAATACCGGCGACCAGATCGCTATCTACGCTGACGGTTACCAGAAATCGAAGGGTCTCGACAGCCAGTACAACGGCTCCCCCACCGCCAGTTTCGCCTTCCAGGGCGTTGCCGACGCGGACCGCGCCGACTTCGCGGTATTCCCCGCCCACCTCGTATTCGACGGTGACGACGTAATCGGAAGGGCCGCGCGTTTCCACTCAGAGACCAACCTTTCCCTGGCGCTCCCCGAATCTTACGAGTACGGCCAGGTGACCTGGTACAAGACCCCCGCTCCTATGATCGCTGTCAACGCTCCCGGCCAGGGACTCGCCTTCAAGGCCCTCTGCCCCGTGTTGCGCATCATCCTCAGCAACATCCCCAAGGACACGAGGCACATCACCTTCGACTTCAACGGAAAGAAGGTCCAGGGCAACTTCACCCTTTCGGGAGTGGATCTCAGTGACCTTACCACCTTCACCGGTCTCCAGACCGAGGATACCGACGATGTCGACGACATCATCACCGTCAACACGCCGAACATCACCTCGTTCATGACCAAGGTTCCCTTCACGCTCCCTATTCCCGCAGGCGAATACGACTACGTGACCATTTCCACCCTCGACGAGAACAACAACGTGATCAGCGCCATCAGCCACTATCTGAAGGTGGAAGGCGGCGTCGCCGTGCCTTGGAACGCGGGCCGCAAGGCTTCCAAGAGGTTTACCACCTATCTGCCCAGCCTCATTTCCAACACCAAGACCGGAACGAGGGTCGTGCTTGCTCCCGGCAACCTGCAGGCAACCCTTAAAGTAAAGGCCAAGGATGACGGCGAGAACAAGATCGGCGCCTGCAACATCATCGGTTTCGCACCCAAGCAGTACATCGCCCTTGGCGACTGCAGCGGCAACAGGTTTGGAGCCGTCGGCGACACCCTCGACCTCTTCTGCTGGATCGGCGAAAGCGCAGAGGCCTCTCTCGAGCCCGACCAGTATTGGGGAATCGTATGGCCCAACAACCCTGCCGACGCCGATATCGGTGCCCAGAATGACGAGTACATTATGCACGACTGGGGCGAGGCTCTCAACGGCAAGACCGTCGACGGCCATAACTGGCTTGCAGGCACCTGGCGCCTTCCCAACAAGGACAAGACCGGCGGAGAATCCGTTACCGAATGGGGACGAATCTGCTACGGCCGCGAAGGCAGCTACGTGAGCTGCAAGGCCACCCTTATCAAGCCTGTCGAAGGAGCCGATGCAGATACCGTCGTCCGCGGAGTGCTCGTATTCCCCGACGACTACAGGACTATCGTAGGATTGAGGCCGATTCCCGGAGTTCCCGAAACCTTCGTGAATTCCGGCAAAGGCAAGATGAACACGAGCGCCGCCCACTACAAGCAGAATGTGCTCACTCTCCAGCAGTGGGAAATTCTGGAGAAGTTCGGCGGATGCTGGTTCCTTCCTGTAACCAGCAACCGTATCCGCAGCGGCGGAGCCAACTGCTCCATCAACTTCGGCGATGCCGCATACTGGACCAACAAGGCCAACAGCAGCACCCAGCACGCCGGCGCCGCTGTGACCAGCGATACTTACGTCTGCGCCAAGTCGCTCAACGGCAACAATACGACAACGTTCCAGGAGACCAAGTCCTGCGGACGCAAGAATGGTTGCGCCGTTCGTCTGGTTCGCGAAGTCAGATAAACGTCATTGCCGGCCTGACCGGCAATCCCTAATAACAAAAAAGCTCCCTCGCAACTGCGGGGGAGTTTTTTTTGTTGGTTTAAGTCGTTTTTGCCACGGAGGGGCGGGGTTATTTCTGCGTAAATCGCGGAATGCGGTTCAACGGAACGTCGATGACGAGCGAGCGACCGCCCTCGTAGGTGTTGCCGAGTTCGTCCACCCAGGTGCCGGCGGGGAGCTTCACTTCGCGCTGCGTACCGGGAGTGAGCATAGGGGCGACGAGATACTTGTCGCCGAGCATATACTGGTCGTAGCAGGTCTCGAAGCCCTGGCCGGGGAACGCATAGTCCATCGGGCGGACAACGGGCTCGCCGGTGACGGAACCCTCGCGCGCGAGATTAATAAGGTAATGCCCGAGTTTCGAGTGCAGGCGGGCCGCATCGCGGCAGATCGCGAGGTTCTCCTTGGAAAGGATCCTCCAGGGAGCCACGCTGAACTGCATCATCGGCATCACAGCGTGAACCTGGCAGGAACGTACAATCAGCTCCTGGTCGAAGTCCTTGGGGTCGACGTCGATGAAGCTCAGGAACTCGCCGCCGCCGATCATATCGGGGCAGACGTAGATGTGGCCTTCCATCGAAGCGTTGATCATAGCGGGCAGCAGGCTGGCCACGGCATCCCAGGAGTAGTTCTTGTCGCAGAGACGCATGACCACGGGCTGGCCTGCCATCTTCCAGCTGGCGCGAAGCTCGTTGTACGGGAAGTCGTAGGCGAGGCCGCACCAGAGTTCTGAATGGCGGGGGCCGTAGGACTTGCCGTCGAACACGCGGATGTCGGCAGGGTTGTAGTTGGAGGCGTCGCCGGCATCGAACTTGAAGCCGTCCACGCCGTACTTATCCTGCATTTCGCGCAGGCGGTCCACAAGCCACTGGCGGGCGTCGGGGTTGCTCATATCGAGCATCGCGCTCCAGCCGTTCCACCAATGGACTATGGCGGGACGGTCCTCTTTCGCATCCTTCACGAAGTAGCCCTTCTTCTCGAGCTCACGGTATTCGGGCGAATCGGGCGACACGTAAGGGCAGAGCCAGAACATCACCTTGAAGCCCATCCTGTGGAGCTTGTCCATCATCCCCTTGGGGTCGGGGAAGCGGTCGGGCTTGAACTCGAAGTTGCCGTAGTACTTCTGCCAGTTGTCGTCCACCATGAACACCGCGCCGGTAGGGAAACCGTTCTTCACGATAGCCTCGGCGTAGCGCATAATGTCCGCCTGGTTCTGGTTGTAGGTGAGCTCTATCCACGTGTTGTACTGTGGATTTGCGATGAATTCGTCCGGCGGGGTGACTCCCGAAGGGGCGAAATGGTCGGCGCTCGCCGCGAGATAAGCCTCGCGAAGGGTGCTTCCGGCCTCGACGATCTCAATCGGGAACTCCGTCTCGAAAAGCATCTTGCCATTCGCCAGAGTCATCTTGAAGGGCTCGTCGCTCCAGATGTAACGGCCCTTGGAAGATACCAGGAAGGGCACGCAGTTGTTGCTGTAGGTTTCGTTGCGGAAGTCCAGGGCGATAGCGGTCTCCTCGGTGAAGGGGAAGCTGTAGGGTTCCTGGATTTTCCAGCAGGAAGGGTTGTCCAATCCGCCCCACCAGGCTTCTCCGGGGAGCATCTGCACCTCGAGAGCGTACGGGCTTGGACTGGAACAAGCTGCCAGCGCGCATATCACGGCCGGCAGCATTGCTTTAAGAAGATTCTTCATATTTACTCTCCTACGAGTTCTTTCTGGATCTGCTCGAGGCTCTTGTCCTTGGTTTCAGGCATACGGATGAAGAACACAAGGCCGAAGACCACCACGATGGAGAAGAAGGAGAAGATGTATCCTCCGCCGATTCCGAGGAAGAACGGGAAGGTCCAGGTGAGCAGGGCGCTCCATACCCAGTGGGTCATGCTTCCGAAGACCTGGCCCGAAGCGCGCACGCTGTTGGGGAAGACCTCCGCGATGACCACCCAGATGGTGGCGCCGAGGGAAGTTGCGAAGAATGCCACATAACCCATGAGGAAGAGCAGCATATAGTAGCCTGTGAAGAGGTTCAGGAAGAATCCGAGGGCCACCATTGCCTGACAGATGACGATGCCTATCGAACCGATTATGAGCAGCTTGCGGCGGCCCACCTTGTCGATGAGGAACATGCCCAGCATGGTGAAGGTGAGGTTCGTGAGGCCGATGATGCCGGACTGCAGCAGCGCCATGTCGCCAAGGGCTCCGGACTCCGCGATGAGGCGGGGTGCGTAGTAGAGGATGGCGTTGATGCCGCTGAGCTGGTTGAATGTCGCGATGAGAAGGGCGATGACGATGGGCTTCCAGTATTTCTTCTGGAAGAGCTTCTCTCCCTTGACGCTGTCGGCCGCGAGGGATTCGCGGATTGCGGCGAGTTCGCCTTCGACGTCGCTTTCACCGGTGCGGGTGAAGACGAGTTTGGCGTCGTCGACGCGGTTCTGCTTGACAAGCCAGCGCGGGCTCTCGGGAATGGAGAACAGCAGCAGGCAGAAGAGCAGGGCGGGGGCGCTTTCGGCAAGGATCATCCACTGCCAGTCGTGGAAACCGAGGGCCTCGGCTCCGGAGATCCAGTAGTTGGAGAAGTATGCCAGCACTATGCCCAGCACGATGTTGAACTGGAAGAAGCAGACGAAACGGCCGCGCCATTTCGAAGGGGAAATCTCCGCGATGAACATAGGACCGACCACGGAAGATGCGCCAACTGCGAGTCCTCCGATGAAACGGAAGATCATGAAGGCGTACCAGTCCACGATGGCGCCGCTGCCAACTGCGGAAATGAGGTAAAGGGCGGCAATCACGATGAGCGAATTCTTGCGTCCGAAGCGTTCCGCGGGCTTGCCGCAGAAGAGGGCGCCGAGAATGGTGCCGATGAGGGCTGTCGCAATCGTGAAGCCGTGTGCGAGGTCAGACAGGCCGTAAATGGCCTGAATCTGCTTTTCTGCACCGGAAATAACTGCGGTGTCGAAACCGAAGAGAAGGCCTCCGAGGGATGCTACGAAGGCCACCCAGAACATGTAGGGCTTTATGCTCGTTTTCATACAGCGAATTTAATACGGTTG
>JAGABD010000075.1 GCA_017614795.1 Bacteroidales bacterium | reverse complement strand
TATGGCAAAGCCTTCGACGAAGCGATGGCGCAGGGGCGCTGGGACCTCTCGCTGATAGACAAGGAAGCGCTCTCGCAGAGCCAGGTGGCGATGGTATTCGGTCAGATGAACGAGCCCCCGGGAGCCCGTAGCAGCGTGGCGCTCAGCGGCCTCACCCTGGCGGAATCCTTCCGCGACAGCACTGACCCCGACAGCCCCAAGGACATCCTCTTCTTCATAGACAACATCTTCCGTTTCACCCAGGCGGGAAGTGAAGTGAGCGCCCTGCTCGGGCGGATGCCTTCGGCGGTGGGTTATCAGTCTACGCTGGCGACGGAGATGGGGCAGATGCAGGAACGCATCACCTCCACCCGTGGTGGTTCCATCACCTCGGTGCAGGCGGTCTACGTGCCGGCGGACGACCTTACCGACCCCGCCCCGGCCACCACTTTCAGCCATCTCGACGCCACCACGGTGCTCAGCCGCAAGATAGCGGAGCTCGGCATTTACCCGGCTGTGGACCCGCTCGAATCGACATCCCGAATCCTCGACCCGGTAATCGTGGGAGAGGAGCATTACAATACCGCCCAGCGCGTGAAGCAGATACTGCAGCGCAACAAGGAACTGCAGGACATCATCGCCATCCTCGGAATGGACGAACTCTCCGACGAGGACAAGCTCACCGTCAACCGCGCCCGCCGCGTACAGCGTTTCCTCAGCCAGCCGTTCAGCGTGGCCGAACAGTTCACCGGAGTTCCCGGCGTGATGGTGGACATCGACGACACCGTCCGCGGATTCAAGGCTATTCTCGACGGCGAGTGCGACTACCTGCCCGAGCAGGCGTTCCTGAATGTCGGCACCATCGAAGAGGCGATAGCGAAGGGCGAAAAGATACTTTCCCAGGCCAAGGAATAGGCGGATATGATAACGCTTCGGATACTCACACCATCTTCTGGTGAAACCCACGATGCGACGGCGGTGTTCCTGCCGGGCGCGATGGGGAGTTTCGAGGTGCTGCCCGGGCACGCGGCGCTTATTTCGGCGCTTGCGGCGGGCGAACTCCGCTGGCGCGGCGCCGGCTCCGAAGAGCGGACGCTGGCAGTCAAGTCCGGCATGGTGAGGGTGGAGAATGACGTGGTAACGGTTTGCTGCGAGATATGAAACGTTTGTGGCTCATAGCGATTCTGATGCTTTCGGCGTTTTCGCTGAAGGCCCGGGAGTCGTTGCCGGACGAGGCCGTCGAGGCCGAGCCCGCAATCGCAGACGTCATCTTCGAGCACATCGGCGACGGCTACGAATGGCACATCTTCAGCTGGGGGGAAACCCACGTGACGCTTCATCTGCCCGTAATAGTCTACAGCGACGGCTGGCACTGCTTCAGCTCTGCGAAACTGGAGGACGGAGCCGAATACGAAGGACTGCATATCGCTCCCGCGGGAGCGCCCCACGAAGGCAAGATAGTGGACGCGGAGGGGAACAAACCCTTCGACATCAGCATCACGCGCAACGTGCTGAGCCTCATTTTCGGAAGCCTTCTGCTAATGCTCATAGTGCTTCTTACCGCACGCTGGTACCGAAGGCACGACGCCACGAAGGAGGCCCCAAGGGGCATAGCGGCGGTGATGGAACCCCTTGTGCTGATGGTGCACGAAATGGCCCTTGAGAACATCGGCGAACGCGACTACCGCCGCTACTCGCCCTATCTCTGCATGGCCTTCTTCTTCATCCTTCTGAACAATCTCCTGGGCATCATACCATTCTTCCCCGGAGGGGCGAATCTTACCGGAAACATCGCCTGCACGATGGTGCTCGCGCTTTTCACATTCTTTACGGTGAACCTCACCGGCACGAAGCATTATTACAGGGAGATGGTGAACCCCGACGTGCCGGGCTTTCTCAAGCCCATTATGGCGGTGATAGAGATTTTCAGCGCCTTCGTGAAGCCCATCTCGCTCACCATCCGACTCTTCGCCAATATGCTGGCGGGGCACATCCAGCTGCTGAGCATGGTGTGCATCATCTTCATCGTGGCGAAATACGGCGCGGTGCTGCTCGGCGGGATGAGCTTCATCTCGGTGATTTTCGGCATCTTCCTGGATTGCCTGGAACTGCTGATTTCCTTTATTCAGGCATATATTTTCACTATGCTTTCCTCTATTTACATCGGACTCGCAAGACAACATTAAACCTTTATTGATATGATTGAATTTGTTCTTCTTCAAGCAGTCGCAGGAGCGGTTCTCGGAAAGGTGGGAGCGGCGCTCGGCGCAGCATTGGCAGCATTCGCTGCAGGTTACGGAATCGGTAAAGTGGGTACTTCCGCAATGGAGGCAATCGCCCGCCAGCCCGAAGCTGCAGGCAACATCCGCAGCAGTATGATCATCGTAGCGGGTATGAT
Source organism: Bacteroidales bacterium (assembly GCA_017614795.1). Next base: position 178 of record JAGABD010000075.1, on the reverse strand, counting down.
CGAAGGCGCATCCCTTCTGGGCATCATCGTCTGCCTGCTCGCAATTCTGCTTAAATAATGAACCTTATCACTCCTGATTCCGGCCTCCTGTTCTGGATGGTCCTCATCTTTGGCATCGTATTCTTCATACTTGCCAAATGGGGCTTCCCGATCATTACAAAGGCCGTGGAGGGACGCT
>JAGABD010000074.1 GCA_017614795.1 Bacteroidales bacterium | reverse complement strand
AGGTCGATGGCCTTGTCCGGCAGGAAACGGTTGTTGATGTAGCGGTGGCTGAGGTTGACTGCCGCGATGAGGGCGTCATCCTCGATGCGCACCTTGTGGTGGTTTTCGTATTTCTCCTTGAGGCCTCGCAGTATGGCGATGCTCTCGGCCGGTGAAGGCTCGTCCACCATCACCTTCTGGAAACGGCGTTCCAGTGCCTTGTCCTGCTCGAAATACTTCTGGTATTCGTCGAGGGTGGTGGAGCCGATGGTGCGGAGTTCGCCTCGCGCAAGGGCCGGCTTCAGGATGTTGGATGCGTCCATGGCGCCGCTGCTGCGACCCGCGCCCACGAGGGTGTGGATCTCGTCGATGAACAGGATTATCTGCCCTTCGGATTCCACGACCTCCTTCACCACGCCCTTGAGCCTCTCCTCGAATTCGCCCTGGTATTTCGCTCCCGCGATGAGGGCGCCCATATCGAGGGCGAAGACCCTGCGGTCCTTGAGGTTCTCCGGCACCTGGCCGTTGACTATCTTGGTTGCTATGCCTTCGGATATTGCTGTCTTGCCCACGCCCGGTTCTCCTACCAGGATGGGGTTGTTCTTCGTACGCCTGCTCAGAATCTGGAGCACGCGGCGGATTTCCTCGTCGCGGCCTATCACCGGGTCGAGTTTGCCTTTCGCCGCCGCCTCGTTAAGGTCGATGGCGAACTTGCTCAGAAATTCATACTTTGTTTCCATAGTTTTTCCTCCTGGTCATGGCATACTCAAAAGGCAGACCACTGACAAAATGTCAATGGCCTGCCTCTATGGGAGATTGCCGATCGGGTCGGCAATGATGAGCGCTTACTCCGTTGCGGGATTCTCCAGCTCGAGAGGAGCCGAAGGGAATGCCTCGAGTTCTCCTGCGGGAGCGGCATTCTCGATGCGGTCGTCGATGTTGCCCTCGGCGCGTCCGCCCTTGACGGTGAAGGAAGCGATGATGGACATCACGAGGATGAAGGTAACGAGACCCCAGGTGATCTTCTCGAGAAGGTCGGCCGTCTGGCGCACGCCGAAGGTCTGGTTTCCTGCCACGAAATTGCTGGCGAGTCCGCCGCCCTTGCTGTTCTGGAGAAGCACCACACCGATGAGGAGGATGCTCGCAAGGACGATAAGCACTACAAGAATTACAAATACTGCGTTCATATTCTATTTCTTTAATTTTTCGATAAGGGCCGCAAAGTAAGCACTTTTTTCCGGAAAACGCAAACTAAGTTGCGAATAAATTTGACGCGCCTGCTCGTTATAACCCTGCGCGGCGTAAATTTCAGCGAGGGTTTCGGTGCAGAAGTCGGCGAATTCGGAGCTCTCCACCACCGGCACGTCGGCGCCTTCGTTCACCTTGGCGAAACGGGCGAAATCGGAATCCCCTTCCTTCTTAACGGATTCATATTCTTCGCGGGTGAAATAGTCCCCGCCGGGCTTGCGCTTCACCTCCGTGCGCGCGCTCGCGACATCTTCCGTAATGTACGCGCGTAAGAGGGCGCGGATGTCGGCGTCGGCATACTCGGTCTCGTGCCCCTTGTGGGCAAGTTCTGCGATTATCTTTCGGGAGCTCACGTAGAGCGCAGCGTCGGCGTAGCTCTCGTCGCTCCAGGCGCCTTCTCCCAGCTCGCTCATACGGCGGCAGAGTTCGGTGCGGGCCGCTCCGAACCAGGGGTAGAGTGTAATCACCCCGTGGAGCTCCTCCATGTTGAGTTTGTGTATGTCGATGAAGCCGTTTACCATTGCGCTACAGTCGCGTTGAAAATGTCTTCCACCAGCTTGTCGATTATCTCCGACACGAGTGTGCTCTCCACCGCGTCCAGCGCCTGGGTGGAATCGTAGTCGGCGTACTGCGAGAAGCTCTTCTTCTCGAACCCGTCCTCGGGATACTTGCGGTTCTTGAAATTCACCGAAATGGTGACCGTGAGGCGGTTCTGGGCCGCCACGTCGTTGGCGGTGATGGCGGATGCGCGAACGTCGTACCCAGTCACCTGGCCGCTGATTTCAAGGTCGCCGTCCATATCCACCTGCTCCAGCCTCGTCATACGGCGGAACTGGGTGCGGATCTTCTCGGAGAGGTCGTTGGCTAGCGAAGGGTTCACCTTCAGCGCCTTGTATTCGAAAGTGTTGATGGTAATAGTCTTGCAGTCCGGCTGGATGGAAGTGCCGGTGAAGGAATAAATGCCGCATCCGCTGATCGCGAAAGCAAGGACCGTCAGGAGGAGAAACTTTTTCATGGCTTCTTCTTTTTGGCCTGGAGGCGGTAGATGGTTCTTTCGGAGATGCCAAGTTCGGCTGCCGCGGCCTTGACGCTGCCTCCGTGCTTGACGAGGGCCGCCTCGATCATCTCCTGCTTCTTGGCCTTGAGATCGAGCACGGGCGCCTCCCGGGGTTCCTGCTCCTGTTCCTGCTCTTCGGGTTCTTCCTCGGGCGCCGGTACGCTCGTGGGAATTGCGGTCGCGCCGCCGTCCACCCTCGCCTTCAGGGCGTCGAGGTCCTGCTTCAGGTCGATGATGGCCTTCACCAGCATCTGTTTGTCGTCCTCGCTGATCTTGCCTCCGTTCTTGTCGGAGACCGCAGGCAGAAGGGTGTCCTTCTCGTCGGGGATGTACGGAGCGATGTCCTTTGTGCCGAGCGTGATGGAATCGACCTCGACCGTCGCGGGCTTGGAATGGAGCGCTGTGATGGATTCGGCGACGTTCTTGAGCTGGCGGATGTTGCCGGGCCAGCGGTAGGAACGCAGAAGCAGAATCGCATCGCGGTCGAGAAGCACCTTGCAGAGGTTGTTCTTCTCGGCGAACTCGCCCGAGAACCAGCGGAAAAGGGTATAGATGTCTTCCTTGCGATCGCGAAGGGCGGGAAGCATTATCTGGGTGGCGTTGAGGCGGTAGTAGAGGTCCTCGCGGAATTCGCCGCGCAGCATCGCGGTGTAGAGGTCCTTGTTGGTCGCGGCGATCACCCGGACGTTGGTTTTCTGCACTTTGGAGGAGCCAACCTTCATGAATTCGCCGTTCTGGAGAACGCGGAGAAGCATCGCCTGGGTGTCTTTCGGCAGGTCGGCGAGCTCGTCCAGGAAGATGGTGCCGCCGTCGGCCTCCTCGAAATATCCCTTGCGCTCGCTTATGGCGCCTGTGAAGGATCCCTTTTCATGACCGAAAAGTTCGGCGGAGATGGTTCCCGAGGGGATTGCGGCGCAGTTTACGGGCAGATATTTGCCGGTCCTCCGGCGGCTGTTTTCGTGGATCAGCTGCGGAATGACTTCCTTGCCGACGCCGCTTTCGCCGCTGATGAGCACCGACAGGTCGGTCGGCGCGATTGCCATCGCGACCTCGACGGCGTGATTGAGCGCGGCGTCGTTACCCACGATGCCGTACCTGTTTTTTAGGCTCTGAAGCGCTCCGCTGTCCATAATTTGTACAAAGATATGAAAAAATAGTTTATCTTTGCACGATAGACCGTTCCTGACGGTCGGTTGGAAACTATTTTTATTAAGTATATGAAAGTCAATCGTATTTTGGCAATCGCAGCTGTGGCAGCTGCTATTGTGGCTTGCGGCAAGAACTCCGCAAAGCAGATGGCCGAAGCGGCCAGCCAGGTCAGCGCTACCAGCGAGCCTGCTGCCCTCACCCTCGTCGGTGACACCATCCCCGTAACGGTTACGGTAAACTATCCGAAGGACTATTTCCGTCCCGACGCAATTGTTACCGTCACTCCCGTCATCGTCTACTCCGGTGGCGAGCAGGCCGGCAAGACCTACACCTACCAGGGTTCCGAGGTCAAGGACAACTACCCCGTTGTCAGCACTGACGGCGGCACTGTCCAGGAGCATATGGTGTTCAACTTCGTTCCCGGAATGGAAGTTTGCTACCTCGAACTCCGCAGCGCCTGCATCGTGAAGAAGAAGACTGTCGACCTCCCTACCATGAAGGTTTGCGAGGGTGTCGTCATGACCGGCAAGTTCGCACAGGGCAAGGGCTACTACGAGTATCGCGAGGATGGCTACCAGGCTACCATCGAAGGCAGCAAGGAAGGCCAGATCAAGTATGACATCAACTCCGCGAACGTGAAGTCCAAGGAGCTGAAGGGCGCCTCCATCGCCGACTACCAGGCCGCTCTCCGCGAGGCTGTGGCCAACGAGCGCGTGACCATCAAGGGCATCGAGATCGTTTCCTACGCTTCCCCCGACGGTGGCGAGGAACTCAACGCCAAACTTTCCGACAAGCGTTCCGGCGCCGCCGAGAAGGCTTGGGGCAAGATCACCAAGGGCATCGACAGCCTTGCAGCACCTTCGTCCAAGAGCGTTGGACAGGACTGGGAAGGCTTCCAGGAAGTTGTCGGCAAGTCCGACATCCAGGACAAGGATCTCATTCTCCGCGTCCTTTCGATGTACAGCGATCCTGAGGTCCGCGAGAAGGAAATCAAGAACATGAGCGCTGTCTACAACGAGCTCCGCAAGGAGGTTCTCCCCGAGCTCCGTCGCACCCGCTTCATCACCACCACCGAGTTCCGCAACTACAGCAACGAAGAACTCGAGGCTCTCTCCGGTGAAGATGTGGCCAACCTCGACGAGACCGCTCTCCTCCGCCTCGGCGCCATCAGCAAGGAACCCGCCAAGAAGCAGGAATACTATCAGGCCGCGGTGAACCGCTTCAACTCCGAGCCCGGCAAGTACAACCTCGCTCTTGCGGCATTCGACGCCGATGAGAACGCTCAGGCTTCCACCTATCTCGGACAGGTCGCCGACCAGAACGCCGACGACGTGCTCAACGCCAAGGCTGTCGCGGCTATCCGCGCCGGCAAGTATGACGAGGCCAAGGCTCTTCTCGACAAGTGCGACCAGGGCAACAAGGCTGTCCAGCAGAACTACGGCGTGCTCGCCCTCGTGAACGGCGACTTCGCCACCGCTGCCGACAAGCTCAACGGAGCCGGTGGCATGGACGAAGCTGTCGCTGCTATCCTCGCAGGCAAGTACAGCCAGGCTGAGAAGGCTCTTGACGGAGACGAAAGCGCCAACGCCGAATATCTGCGCGCTGTCATAGCCGCCCGCCAGCAGAAAGTGCTCGACGCAGCCAAGTATCTGGTGTCCGCCTGCAAGAAGGATCCTTCCCTCAAAGAGAAGGCTCTGAAGGACGTTGAACTGGCAAATGTTGCGAAATAAGCGCCTGGCGTTTGCAGATTCAATTTTTATCCTTATATTTGCACCCCCTTTTTTAGGGGGTGTAATTTTTTTATTAACAAACAGTTTATGCCTACAATTCAACAATTGGTTCGCAAAGGGCGCGAGGCTCTGGTCGTAAAGAGCAAGT
>JAGABD010000073.1 GCA_017614795.1 Bacteroidales bacterium | reverse complement strand
GCGCTGTTGAATATCACCAGCCTGTAGGCATCGCAGCTCTTGCTGAGATCCCACTTGAGAGTGACGTCCACACCGGTGGTCCCGTCCACGGAACCGGTGAGGTTGAGCGGGGTGAGGCACTTGCTCAGGGGAATGGAGGTCATTTCCTTGAACTCCTCCTTGGTGCAGGCGAATACGGTTGCGGCCGCCAACACGCAAAGGCCCCATTTGATTATACTATTGAGTCTCATACGCTTATTCATAATAATAGTCGTTAACAAGAGATCCCATGCTGCTGCTTATCTGGGAAGAGAAGATGGGCCAGTACATATACCACTCCATGTTTTCCGCAGTGGTGTAGATGCCGTCGATACGGGCCTGGTAGAGACCGGTGTCCTTGTTGCTTTCGTCCTTGACCTTGGCATAGTATCCGGCTTTCTTTTCCCAATTGCCTGCGGGCCTGGTGGTCTCGCCGGGGTTGAGGCCCCAGATGGTGATGGTCTCGGCAGCGTCGTCGTACTTGTAGTAGATGTCCTCGGGCAGGGTGCTGAATGCACCAGTGCGGTCGCGGAGGGCTGCAAGTTCGACCTTCACTGCATCGAGCTTTGCCTTGAGCATGTTCCAGCGGATGAGGTCCGCCTTGCGGAGGAACTCGCCGCAGAACTCGAGGGCGCGTTCATCCACGATGGCGTTAAAGAAGGCATCCTTCGTTGCGAGGCCGTTCACATAGGCTGTGGCGACATCCTCGTTGCCGCGGAATGCGCGCTTGCGAACCTCGAGCAGCCATGCCTTGGCGTCGGCGTCGGGGCCGTTATTCACCTCGTTCTCCATTTCGGCCGCCATGAGCAGCACGTCGGAATAGCGCATTACAACTGGCTTTACGCCGTCGTCGGTGCCTCCGTCATAGCCGGGAGTATAGTCCAGACGGTATTTGGCGAAGTACCAGGTGCCGATTCCTGCGGGAGCGAGTTCGTCGTTCTCGTCCCACTTGTAGTTGGCGCAGGTATTGTCGCGGCGGATGTCGCGGGCGTCATACTTCCAGTAGAAGGAAGGAACGGGGCCCGCGGAGCCTCCGCGATCGGATGCGCCGGGATTATAGCGGGTGCCCTTGGAGCATCTCACCGCAAAGTCGGTATTCCAGCGTCCGCGGCTATCTCCGTTGGGAATAACGAAGAGAGTCTCGCCGTCCCAACTGAGGTTCTGCTTGGAGCTCTGGCGCTTCCAGTAGGCGGCATAATCGGTGTCCAGATGGCATCCGCCATGGGCGATGGCATCTTTCAGAAGCACGAGGGCCTTGGGATAAAGCACCGACTTGGCGAGTGTGGGATCGTTGCTGAGACGGATGCTACCCTGGGCGTGAGTGCCCTGCGCACCGTCATCCGGACGCATCGCATATCCCGAAGCCGCAAGGGCGACACGGCCGTAGAGGCCTTCGGCGAAGACCTTGTTCACGCGGTCGGTGCGGGAAGTGCGGCTGTCCTTGCCGGGATAGGGGAGATACCCGACTGCCTCTTCGAGGTCGGCAAGAATCTGCTTGTAGATGACGTCCCTGTTGCTGCGGGGCACGTAGATGGTCTTTTCTTCGGTGGGATTGAAGCGCGCGGGCACATCTCCCCAGGCCTTCACAAGGTCGTAGTAGAGCATTGCGCGCAGGGTCAGGGCCTCTCCGAGCAGGTATGCCATATTGGCGCTGTTTTCGGTCTCGCCGTACTTGCGCAGACCTCTGATGGCCACGTTGGCGCGCTCGACAGCAAGATACATCAGGCTGTAGCAGCCGTCGTTTTCGTTGAGAGTGTTGGTCTGGCTTGTGGTGCTGCACTCGTAGGTCGCAATATCGGACTTCATATCACCGTGGGTGAAACTGTTGTACCACTCTATGTCGGTATTGAAGCCGTACCAGGTGAGGAAGCGGTTGCGGTAGGACTTGTCCTTTGTGAACATGTCGTAAATGCCGAAGACCGCGCCTTCTGCCAGATTGTAGTTCGAGAAGATGGTCTCTTCCTGGAAGGACGATTTGGACTCGGGCTTGAGCAGTCCTTCGCAGGACGTCGCGGCGAGCGCGATTATCACCATGCACACTGTGTATAATATCTTTTTCATCTTCACGGTCGTTTAAAATGTGAGATTGAGACCTGCCACCCAGCCTATGCTCTTGGGATAGGCGGAATAGTCGACACCCGGGGTAAGAGGCGTCGCGCGCCTGGTATCCACTTCGGGGTCGTAGCCGGAATAGCCTGTGAGGCAGAAGAGGTTGGTGCCAGTCACATAGAAGCGCACCTTCTTGAGATGGACCCTCTGGGTGAGGGTTTCGGGTAGGGTGTAGCCGAGAGTCACGCTCTGCAGACGGAGGAACGAACCGTCCTCGACTGCCCAGTCGGTGAGGACCGCGTTCTGCTGGAACGGGGTCCACATGCTCTTGCCCTTGTTGGCGGCTGCGAGCGCGTCGGGATCGGTAATCAGGTCACCGGTGGTCCAGTCGATGGCTGTCCAGCGATTCTGGAGCGACATGCCGTCTATGAGGTTGCGGTTGTTCCACTTGCGTGAAGAACTGAACTCGATCTTATTGGCGTTGTAGACGTCGTTGCCGATCATGTAGGCGAAGTTGGCTGCGAAGTCGAAGCCCTTCCAGTAGGCGTTGAAGGAGAAACCGCCGGCGAAGTCGGCGAGGGTGTTGCCGATGATCTGGCGGTCGGCCGCAGTGACCTTGTTGTCGGCGGAACCGTCGAGGTTCTTCAGCTTCATTGCGCCGGGCATCAGGTACTTGCTGCCGATAATCGCACTGTCGTCGGCGACGCCGTCCTTGAGGACCCACTTGCCACCGATGTATCCCTGAAAGTCATCCACAGTGTAGTATCCGTCGGAAACGTAGCCGTAGATATTGCCGAGGGGCTTGCCGGTAAGCACGATGAAGTCCTGGTCGATATCGTTGGAAGCCCATCCGGAATAAGCGGAGATGGATTCCAATCCGCCGAGGTCGGTTACTTCGTTCTTATTATAAGAAATGTTGCCGCTGAAGTTCAGCGAGAAGTCCTTCTTTGTGATAATTGGAGCGTTCAAGGTGAGTTCGGCGCCGCGGTTGCGGGTGGAACCGGCATTGCGGAACTGCCTCTGGTAACCTGATCCCTGGATGGGGAAGTTGATGAGCAGGTCCTTGGTGTCGTTCTGGTAGACTTCGATGCTACCGCTCAGCTTGCTGTGCAAGATGCTGAAGTCGAAGCCGATGTTATGGGTGTATGTGGTTTCCCACTTGAGGTCGGGATTGTTCAGGATGAACTTGCCTTCCTCGTCCTTGAGGGTCGCATAGTAGTTGCCGCTCAAGCTGATGAAGGAATCGGTGTAGGAACGGAATTCCTTGTTCAGGATGCCGGAAGGAACGTTGTTGTTACCGGCGGTACCAAAGCTGTAGCGGAGTTTCAATTGGTCGAGCCAGCCCCTGCTGAAGTCCATCCAGGGCTCGTTGCTGATGGTCCAGGACGCAGCGGCCGAAGGGAAGAATCCCCAGGGATTGGCGAACTTGGACGAGCCGTCAACACGGAGCGTTGCGCCGAGCGAGTATTTATGCTTGTAGTCGTAGTTCGCACGGGCGAAGAACGAGAGCAGTACGTCGTTGGCGGCGTAGGTGTTGCTGAGCGTGGTGTTGTTGGAGATGTAGCCCGTCTCGCCGATGGACTGACCGGAGGCGGAAGACATATAGTTCCAGGCCTGTTCGGAGGTGAAGAACGAAGGGAAGCCGTCTACCATCATGGTGAGCGTGTTGCTCTTGGTGACGGTGAGTTCCTGGCCGATGAGGGCGGTGAGCTCGTGGTCCTTGTTTCCAAGCAGGTTCTTGAAGTCGTAATTGAGGGTATTGGTGTTGCGGTAGCGGGTGCGGAAGGCCTCCTTGTGCTGGTTGGAAGGAGTTCCGGGCACCTTGGTCTTCTTGCCGTACACGTGATAGGTCGTAAGACCGTAGAAATGCTCGTCGGTCTGGCGGAAATCCTCGATACCGCCCTCAATCTTGAGCTTCAGGTTGTCGATAATCTTCCAGTTGAAGGCACCGTTGATGTTGAGGGTGGTGCGGAGGCGCTTGCTGTCATTGTCCTTTACGCTTGTGACAGGGGGAGCGTTGTCGCCGTAGGATTCCTCGTCGTCATCGTCGATGCCGGCGCTGATGGGTATCGGGGTGTACTGCACTGCATGTTTCAGACGACCGTTGCCGGAAGTGGTGCCTGCATCCTTTATACTATTCGCGCCCGCGCCGCGCACGTTCACGCGCGAGTAGCGCACGTTGGCGTCGAAGCTGGTGGACTTGGAAGTCTTGAAGTTGCCCTTGAAACCGACATTGTCGCGGCTGTAGTCGGAACCGGTCATTATGGCCTTGTCGCCGAGGTGGGCGTAGGTGACGGACCAGCTGTGCTTGTCGCCCTTGCCGGAGATGCTGAGGTCGGCCGAAAAGACTTCGCCGGTGCGTCCGAATACGGCGTCAATCCAGTCGTTGCCCTCCATTCCGCTGTAGAGTCCGATGTCGGAGAACTGTCCGAAATAGGGCTCATATTTCGAGGAGACGTTGTTGTTGAGCTGGGCAAGTTCGTACTGGAACTTCACGAAGTTCTCCACGTCCATAGGCTTGATAGCTTTGGCGTTGGCCATCTTCTTGCGGCCGTAGTAGGAGTTGAACGCCACGCTCACTTTATCGCCCCTCGCCGCGCTCTTCGTGGTGATGATGATGACGCCGTTGGCTCCGCGGCTACCGTAGATGGCGGTGGAGAAGGCGTCCTTCAGTACGTCGATGGAGGCGATTTCGGAGGACGAAATGTCGTTGATGGATTCTACCGGGAAGCCGTCGACGATGTAGAGGGGGCTGCTGTCCTGGGTAATGGAACCGCCTCCGCGGACGCGGATTTTGATTTCCGCATCGGGATCGCCTTCAGTGGCGACGACGGAGACACCGGCCATCTTTCCGGACAGGGCCTGGCTAACTGTCGTGACAGGCTGTGCCGTAAGTTTGTCGGAACTCATCGAAGAGACCGATCCGAGCAGGTCGCGCCTCTTTACTGTGGCGTAACCCACAACCACTACCTCGTCGAGGACTGTGGCGTCATCGGACATTGTGACATCGATTTTGCTGCGGCCTTCCACCTGGACGGTCTGCTCAGCCATTCCTATGGAGGAGAAGGTGAGCGCGTCCGCGCCCGCGGGCAGGGTGATTTCGTAATCGCCGTCAAGGCCGGTCACCACACCGATGGTGGTTCCCTTTACGAATACGCCCGCGCCCATGAGGGGCTCGCCGTTAGCGTCGGTGACCACACCGCGAACAACGGTCTGGGCGCCAGCTACGATAGTGAAAACGAGGCCAAGCAGCACTGCTAATGCTTTCTTAGTCATGATTTCTGGTATTCTGCAGTTAATAATTTGGTTACAGTTTAAATGTTAAACTGCACAAAGATAGCAAAAAATATTATTTCCGTGCACGGGCACGGAAAAAATTTTCAATTATTGTTGATGTGCCACGATTTCCCTGACAAGATAGTGCAGGTACATCTCCAGATTGGTATAATGTTTCCTGATGTCGAGAGTCTTTTCATTGCCGTCGGCAGCGTTTGCAGGATCCAGCAAGAACTTGGTCTCGAACCAGTCGGGCATGCCGTCGCCGTCGGTGTCGGTGTTGAGGGCCACTTCTTCGGATAAAGCTTGATAGACAGGCCATCCGTGGACGTCAGACTGGGTGTCGATTATGCCGCCCAGATTGTAGCTGCCGTACTTGGAAGCCTTCTCGCTGCTATCCGAAGATCCGGTATATGTAGTCGTGCCGTTGTGTACTTCGAGGGCGATGCGCTCATCCACATTATCCCGTTTGAGACAGGCTCCGCCGTATTCCAGCACACGGTCGAATGCAGCTCTCGCGGAATGGGAAGGTCGTATACTGTTATCCCAATCAAAAGGGGTATCTTGTTTAAGGCTTGCTGTATTCTCGATGCCTTTGGGCAGAAGCCCAGCCCAGTTGTCGGAGTTGACCGAGGCGCACAGGTCCTTCTGGGTTTCGCTGAGGGCGCTGCAGGAAGAGTCGAAATAATTCCCTTTCAGGAAGAATACGCCTGTAACCCCCTCCACATTATTATTGGAACCGTTATCTGCATTTGGCTCGAAGATCTTGTATACCAAATTGTTCTTGTTGCTGGTGGCCGGGCCCGGCTTATAGTAGTTGTTGATGAAGTTGTAACTGCCGCCTTCTCCTGCATAGCCTCCGTTGATGGGACCCCAGTTGTAGAAGACGTTGTTGACAATCTCCACCTGTTCTTCGTCGGGCTTGCCCGAGTAGCGGCTCCCGCAGAGGCGGGGCGTACGCGAGGTGTGATGCGCCAGCAGATTGTGATGGAAAGATGCTCTCTTCCCGCCCCAGATGCCGCCATAGCCGTGGGCACCCTTGCCATGCACCGAGTAGAAGAGGCTCTCGGTTATGAAGCACCACTGCATTGTAAAGTCGCTGTTGTCGTAGAACGACGCGCATTCGTCAGTGCACCAGGAAAGCGAGCAGTGGTCGATAATCACGTGATGGGTGCGCCTGCCCGTCATGGCGTCGTCGGCCGTCTTGGCTTCGTCGCCCATGCGGCAGCGGATGAAGCGTATAATCACATTATGCGGGTCCTGGTAGCCCGAGACATCCGTATCCTTGAATTTGAGCGGATAATTCTTTATGCAAATGCCGTCGCCCGGGGCGGTCTGTCCCGCAATGGTGAGGTCGCCCATCCAGATGCAGAGGTCGCTCTGGAGATTGATGATGCCAGCCACGTCGAAGACTATCGTGCGGGGTTTGCGCTTGCCCTGCTGCTCCAGGGTTTTAAGTTCCTCGATGCCGTAGCGCAGGCTTCCGGGACCGCTGTCGTTAAGATTGGTGACGTGATAGACGTCGCCCCCGCGCCCTCCGGAGGTAAACTTTCCACAGCCTTCAGCTCCCGGGAAGGCGAGAGTCTCGGGCAAATACTCTTCGGTGGCCGGAATCATGAACTGGGAATAAAAAACGTCGTACTGCGAAGCGGGATTGTCGGTGGGCTCCTGCTTGTTGGAGGGCTTGGTTTCTTCCTTGCTGCCGCCGCATCCGAGAAGCATCACTGCGATGCAGGCGCTCAGGCTCAATATATTCTTGATACTCATATTCTATTGTTTTTCATACAAAAGCGATGCCCAGATGAAAGGGCCCACCCCCTTGGGGTCGTTGTCGCATATCTTTTCGCTGATATAATACTCGAAACTGCCGTCGCGGTTATCCTTGCCGCCAAGACCGGCCACGGCGCAGCAGCGGGTAAGGCTGACGGTGCCGCGTTTTTCGCGGATAAAGGTCTTCACCAGATTGCGGTAGAGTTCGCGCGCGTAGTCCTTATACTGCGGCGCATATCCCTTCTGCACTGCCTTGAGATAGGCGTAGGTAAACATCGCCGAGCAGGTGGATTCGACGTAATTGCCCTCGCGCCCGGGGCAGTCCAGCACCTGGTACCACATTCCGGTGGCCTTGTCGGCATATTCCGGCAGAACGGTCAGGAGCTTGTCGAGGATGCCGAGCAGGTGCTGC
>JAGABD010000072.1 GCA_017614795.1 Bacteroidales bacterium | reverse complement strand
TGGGACGGATGAACATGTTGGTCACGAAGTGGGCCTGCCATGCTACCTCCATGATGAAGCGGACCTTCATGCGGGTGTCGGTGTGGGTGCCGCAGAATCCGTCGACCACGAAGAGGCGCTTGCCGCTGAGCTGCTTCCGGGCGAGCTTCTTGACGGCCTTCCAGACCTTCTCGGACATCTCGTGGTTGTCGTTGGGATACTCCGGAGTGTTCCACCATACGGTGTTCCTGGAGTTCTTGTCCATCACGATGTATTTGTCCTTGGGAGAGCGTCCGGTGTAGACGCCGGTCATTACGTTGATTGCGCCGAGCTCGGTCACGACTCCTTTGTCGAAGCCTTCGAGACCGGGTTTGGTTTCTTCGTTGTAGAGTACTTCAAGCGTAGGGTTATAGAGAACTTCCTTTACGCCTGTAATGCCATATTTGGCAAGAACTTTTTTATCCATAGCGTTATTTAGATGTTTTTGACTTTTCCAAACAGCTTTTTCAAGCAGACAAATTTAACATAAATTTGACTACTTGTCAATAGTAAGCACTAACAATTTGTTGTGATTTTATTCGCCGTCCAGAATGCGGCGGTAAATCTCCATCGCGCCGGGCCCGAACTTGTTCGCCGGGTCGGCGACGAAGGCTTTCACCTGCTCGAGCGTGGCGCCGGGATTCGCCTTCAGGAATGCCTCAAGGGCCGCTTTGTCGTGTCTGGAGGCTTTCCGGGCGCGGCATACGTCGCACTGGCCGCAGGGCTCGCTGTCGGTCTGCCCGAACCAGGCGAGCAGGAACTTCGGACGGCATTCGTCGGTTTCGGTGGCGTATCGGATGATGGCTTCGGTCCTTTCGCCGGCCCTCTCCCTGAGCATGTCGTATTTGGCGGGCTGGAGGTCGAGGTCGCCGGGCATCCATCTGTCGTGCCGCAGCAGTATGACGTCGCTGCAAGCGCCGGGGATGTAGCGGATTATATGCTCTATGGCAAGTCCGTAGAGCAGCTGGCGGAGCATCGGAACCGTGGTTCCTATGGCGAGGGCCGCCGCATCTTCGTCTATCGGCACGGGGAAGGAGAATATCCCCGGGAAATGGCGCATCAGGTATTCCAGGAGGGGGTACATCGCTTCGTCGGGGAGGGACGCGTGGTAAAGCTCCTGGCGGTCGGCCGCTATCTGCACCTGGGTAGATATCTCCATATCGGCGGCATAAGTGATGTGTCCGGTCCTTTCGAGATAGACAAGCGCATTGTGGACGTTGGCACGGTTGAGCCTGTACTCCTTGCAGAACTCCTCCAGCTTGAATTTCAGAAGGCGGTTTTCGCCGACATTGTAAGGAATCTTGTAGAAGGCGTGAAGATACTGGTATACCTGGGCGATGAATTCGAGGGAGGGGAAGGAAGCCGTGACGAGCTGCCGTGCCCTGCGCACGTCGGCGGGGCACCAGAGGAGGATGGCGTAGGAGCGTTTTCCGTCGCGTCCCGCGCGTCCGGCCTCCTGGAAATATGCCTCGGGGCTGTCCGGAAGGTCGGTGTGCACGACGAAACGCACGTCCGGCTTGTCGATGCCCATTCCGAAGGCGTTGGTGCAAACCATCACCCGGATGTCGCCCTTCTTCCAGGCCGCCTGCCTCTGCGAGCGTGTTTCGCTGCCCAGCCCGGCGTGGTAGAAGGAAGCCTCGATGCCTTCCTGGCACAGCAGGGCCGCGGTCTGTTCGCAACCTTTGCGGCTGCGCTGGTACACGATTCCGCTGCCTTTCACAGCGCGGCAGATGTCCAGAAGCTGCCCCGTCTTGTCCTCGCATCCGCGGACGATATAGCTGAGGTTGGGCCTCTCGAATCCGCTCTTGAGCAGCAGCGGCTTGCTGAATGCCAGCTTCTCCATTATGTCTTCCGCCACTTTCGGGGTGGCGGTCGCGGTAAGGGCGATGACCGGCGCGGACACCCTCTTGCGGAGCTCTCCTATGAGCAGGTAGTCCGGGCGGAAATCGTATCCCCACTGCGAGATGCAATGGGCCTCGTCGATTACCAGGTAATTGATATTCAGGACGTCAAGATAAGATTCGAACAGCTCCGTGCCGAGCCTTTCGGGCGATACGTACAGGAACTTGTAGTCGCCGTAGGCCGCATTGTTGAGCGCGAGATCCACCTGATGGCGGCTCATTCCCGTATGTATCGCAAGGGCGCGGATGCCCTTGGCGGCGAGATTCTCCACCTGGTCCTTCATCAGGGCGATCAGGGGAGTGACGACAAGCGCGAGACCGTCCGTCATCAGCGCCGGGACCTGGAAACAGACGCTCTTGCCTCCTCCCGTGGGCAGGATGGCGAGCACGTCCTCGCCGTTCAGAGCCGCCTGCACGATTTCCTCCTGCATCGGCCTGAACGAGTCGTAGCCCCAGTACTGTTTCAGTGTCTCGAGCGCTGTCATACGAACCTATTCGTGAGTTGCGAAACGCTGTTCCGCGAGCTTCTCGTATTTCGTGCCCTTCCGGCCGTAATTGGCGTAAGGCCAGATGCTTATGCCTCCGCGGGGAGTGAAGATGCCGGTCACCTCGATGTATTTGGGATCCATCAGGGCTATGAGATCCTTCATAATGGTGTTCACGCAGTCCTCGTGGAAGTCGCCGTGGTTGCGGAATCCGAACAGGTAGAGCTTGAGGCTCTTGCTTTCAACCATCTTCACGTCGGGGATGTAGCTGATGCGTATCTCCGCGAAGTCCGGCTGGCCCGTGATCGGGCAGAGAGTGGTGAACTCGGGGCAGTTGAAGCGCACCCAATAGTCGTTGTCGGGGTGCAGGTTGGTGAATGTCTCGAGCAGCGAGGGATTGTACTCGCAGCTGATGTTGGACTTCTGTCCGAGGGCCTGAAGCCCTTCTTTATTTCGTGCTTTCATATTTCTTGAGTTTGCGTACCACGACGGAGGTAACGGGGAGAATGATTATTTCGTAAAGAACCTTGAAGCTTACCTGCACCAGCATCATCAGGGCGAGGGTGCGCCAGGGGGTGCCGAGGAAGACAATTGGCATAAAGATGAGGGAGTCGGCGAACTCTCCGGCGATGGAGGAGAGAATGGCCCGCACGCCGAACCGGCGGTCTCCGTCGACCTCTTTCATCGTCTTCATTATCAATGCGTTGACAGTGGAGCCGACAAGGAATGCAAGCAGCGAAGCGATAACCACGCGGGGCGCCATACGGAACACATAGTCGAAGTGGTCGCCGCCGGCCCAGAAGTCGGCGCCGGGGAGCCATACGGCAAACTGTCCCATAAGCGCCACGAAAGCGTTGAGCGCGAAGCCCAGCCAGATTACAGTCATCGCCTTGCGGTAGCCCCAGACCTCCGTGAAACAGTCGTTCAGGATGTAGGAAATCGGGAAGATGATTACCGCCGCAGGCAGGGTGAAGGGCCCGAGGGCGAACACCTTTGTGGCGAAGAGGTTGGATGTGATGAAGCAGACCACGAACAGGGCCGCCAGACACACGAATGTTTTTGAATAGTTTTCTTTCATTTTACAGTTTTTTCAGTGGTTTTCTGTTACACTTTGTTTCAAACTTCTATCGTAAGCCCGTCGTAGGCGGGAAATACTCCTTGCGGAAGCATCTTTGCGAACTCCTCGTGGCAGGGGAGAAGATGCGAGAGATGCGTGATGTAGCTTTGCCTGGCGCCGACTTTCTTGAAGAAGTCGAGGGCTTCGGCGAGCGAGAAGTGCGAGCGGTGGGGCGCTATCTTCACGCAGTTGATGGTGACTACCTCCACGCCCTTCAGCTTTTCTATTTCGGCGTCGTCGATACAGTTCATATCGGTGAGATAGGCAATGGGGCCGAAGCGGAAACCGAGGACCGATATCTTCTTCTCCTTGAGATGCCAGCCCTGGATGGGAACCACCTCCACCGGCGCAAGCACTTCCTTGCCCTCGGGCTTCTCGTAATGGTATCCAACGCCCGATTCCCAGCGAAGCGTCGCTTCCCCCTCGTTGGAGTGCACCAGGAATGGGGTATGACCGTCGATGTTATGCAGATGCCATTCCGGCGAACCTGGGTAGCGTGGCTCCGCGAAAGCGTACGCGAACTCCCTGCGAAGCGTATCTTCGACATACTTCTCGCAGTAGATGTTGACGGGCTTCATTTCGGCGAGATTGAAGCCGCGAGTGTCGTCCAGGCCTCCAGTATGGTCCTTGTGGTTGTGTGTGAGAAGGATTGCGTCGAGGTGCCGCACGTTCGCCCGCAACATCTGCTGGCGGAAATCAGGCCCTGCGTCCACCACTATGCTTATGCCGTCCCACTCCACGAGCACGGACGCCCGCAGACGTTTGTCGCGGGGATCCTGCGAACTGCAGACCGGGCAGTTGCACGCTATGAAAGGCACTCCGTTCGATGTTCCCGTGCCAAGGAAAGTAAGTCTCACGCTCATATCTTTATCTCTGTTATTCGGCCCGACAATGCGGCATCGTAAGGCCGTGTAATCCTTATGTAGTTGCCCGTGTATCCGCCCATAGTCCCGTCCTTCTCCTTGCTCTCCCAAAGAACTTTGGCGGGAATTCCCCGGTTGGCCTCCACAAACTCGGCATGAAGCCTGTCGCAGAGCGCTTCCAGCGTAGCCACGCGCTCTTTCTTGATGCTTTCTGGCACTTGATCGGGCATTTCCGCCGCCCTCGTGCCGGGACGTTTGGAATAGGGGAATATATGTATGAAAGCGGGACGTATCGTCTCCAAAAACCCGCAGGTCTCTTGGAACAGCTCCGGCGTTTCTCCAGGCAGACCGACCATAACGTCGATGCCGAAGAATACTTTCTCGGCTCCCGGGCGCTCCATTTTGCCCCGTATCATCTGCAGTTTGTCTGCAAATTCAGCCGTCGTATAGCGCCTTCCCATACGTTTCAGTAGTTCGTCGCAGCCGGTTTGCAGCGGAATATGGAAATGGGGCTGGAACTTTGTTCCCGAGGCAATCCAGTCCACGGTTTCCTCCGTCAGAAGGTTAGGCTCTATGCTCGAAATCCTGTATCTTTCTATGCCTTCCACACCGTTCAGGGCCTTCAGCAGGTCCAGGAACGATTCTCCCGTGGTCTTGCCGAAATCGCCCGTATTCACGCCGGTCAGCACTATTTCCTTCACCCCTTGCGACGCAATTTCCTCTGCCATTCTGACCGCCTCGCAAATCGGAATGTTGCGGCTCCTGCCCCTGGCGTACGGCACTGTGCAGTAAGCGCAGAAGTTGTCGCACCCGTCCTGCACTTTCAGGAAGGATCTTGTCCTTTCTCCGCTTGAGTAAGCAGGAAATACCGATAGTTCCTTTGCAGATAAACTATTGTTGATTTTCAACAACTTAAGCGTCTCGGGCACGACAGCCGCCTTTTCGTCCGACAGGAACACCCTGGCGACGCCTTCGATGGCTGCGACTTCGTCCGGTTTCATCTGGGCGTAGCAGCCGGTCACGACTATTTGCGCCGCAGGGTTGATGCGGTGCAGCTTGCGAATCTCGCTCCGGCTCTTGGCATTTGCCGTCTCCGTTACGGTGCAGGTGTTCACCAGATAGACGTCGGCCTTCTCCCGCCACCCCACGACATCGAGCCCGGCGGCGCGGAAACCCCTTTCATAGGTGGAGGTCTCAGCGTAGTTGAGCTTGCAGCCGAGTGTGACGAACGCTATCTTCATTTCGCGAGAATCAAAAATACGCAGGGCCTTTTGCCGATTGCAGGCACGCCCTTTATCCATTTTGCTATGCTTGCCGTGCGTATGAACGCGTCCGGCGAACCTATGCCCGCGGCTATGCAGAGCCTTGTGGCGGGGGAGAGAGTCTGCAGCATATCGGCGAGGAGCGAATCGTTGCGATAGGGCGTCTCTATGAAAATCTGCGTCTGACGCAGCTGCGCGGAGCATTTCTCCACGTTGCGCAGGGCCTGCCGGCGTTCATCTGTTTTTGCAGGGAGATATCCCCGGAAAGCGAAACTCTGGCCGTCGAGCCCCGAAGCCATCAGCGCGAGCATAAGGGAAGAAGGCCCTACGAGGGGCACCACGTCGATGCCTTTTTCCTGGCAGAGGGCCACGAGCGCCGCGCCGGGATCGGCCACCGCGGGAAGTCCGGCCTCCGAGACGAGTCCAACGTCCGAACGCTCCAGAAGAGGCAGCAGGGCCTGCACCTCGGCAGGGGAGCTGTGCTCGTTCAGTGTGTGGAATTCCAGTTCCTCGATATGTCCTTTAAGGCCCGCCGCGGAAAGATATCTGCGGGCGGTGCGAATTTCCTCCACCACGAAGACCTTAAGGCCGCGCAGGCACGCCAGGGTATCCGCGGGGATGGTTCCTGCGGGGTCGCCTTCGGCGATGGGGGAAGGTATCAGGTACAGTTTATATCTACTCATTCACGGTAATTTCAAGGCTGTTCTGCTGCGGCGGGTTGGCGGCCAACTCGCGGGCTTTTTCGCGGCGCTTCTTCTTGCTCGTGAAGATGCTGCGGAAGAATCCCTTCCAGGTGCCGAATTCCTTCTGGTATGTAATGCCGGCGCCGTTGCGCTGCGAGTTGTCGAGATAGTTTGTATAGTCGTCGGCCGAGTGCGAGAACATATTCAGACGCAGTCTGCCGGCCTTGTCGAGTTTGACGTCTATATCGAGGTCGCCGACCATGTCGCTGGCGTTGTTGCCGGCGGTGGTGTTGCTGTACTCCCTGTTGCCCACGGAGCCGTAAACGACCACGCGGTTGTTGAAGAGTTCGGTGCTCACCGACACGTCGTAGAGGTTGTCGCCCCTGGTGTTCTGCTGGTAGCCAAGGCCGAGGTCGACGGGAATGTCGAGCTTGTACAGGATGTTGCTGAGCTGCTTGGACATTATGTCGCTGACGTTGGAGTAGAGCAGGTTGCTGTTGTCGGAGACGCCGTTCTGCTCGCTGGAAATGAACGAACCCGCAATGAGCAGGGCGAGGAACTGCTTCTGCACCTTGTCTTCGGTATTGATTGCCGCGTCCACCAGCGATTTGGTTGCGGGATCGAGGTCCGGCACGTCTATGCTGAAGCGGAGCTTGGGCTCAAGCAGTTTGTCGTAAATCTCGATGCCGCAGTTGACTGTGCGCCTGGTGGAAACCGAGGTGGTATCGGCGATGAGCCTGCTGAGCGAGGTGCGCAGCGAATGGGTGGCACGCACGTCCATCTCGCTGTCCATCGGGTCGCCGTTGAACTTGAGCGAACTGCCGCTGTTGATATAGAACTCCTTGTGGAGTATGCCCGGGATGGCGAAATGGTATTTGCCGGAAGTGATGTTGTAGTCGCCGCGGAGCTCGTATTGCTTGGTGGCGGGACGGATGTTGGCCGTGATGGTACCGAGGCCGCTTGCCGAGAGCACGTTGTCGCCCGTATTGTCGAGTTCCAGCACCGCGGTGAATTCGGGCGTGGCGGTAATGCGGCATCTGGCGATGAAATCACCCTTCGTCTCGATCTTCTGCTGCTCCAGCTCCTCTTCGAGCGTCTTGAGCATCGCCTGGTAAGGGTCGTCCACGCGTTTTTCGTGGCTGGTGAAGCTCAGCAAGTCGGTATTGGTCTCGGCGCTCGCGCTGCCCAGCCGCACGTGAACGGTGCCGGATTTGGCGGTGCGCAGGTCGGCTTCCACCACAATCGCCTCGGGCGGACCGCTGACATTCACGGTTCCCGCGGCGAATAGGTTGCCGTAGATGTTTCCGGTGCCGGGCTTGGTGTCGATTATCTCGAGGTTGCGGAGGTTAAGCCTCGCATCGAGCTCGGTATTGCGCGTATGGTCGAAGCGAATGCCTCCGTCGATGGTGCCGTTGCCGCCCTTGCGGTCCTTTATCTCCATAGTGTCGAAGAAGATGCCGTCGTTGGCAAGATGGAAAGGACCATTGAAGCTGTATCCCACGCCGGTATAACCTATGACGAGACGGGCGTCCTGCACCACTGCGTCGCGGCTTGCGAGCGAAAGGCTGTCGATGGGGCCGCTTGCCGTGATCTCGCCGCTGATGCCTCCCCGGATGTCGTCGAGATACTTCGAGACGAAGGGGAAGAGCACCACGAGGTTCATATTGTCGAGGTTCGCGGTGAGGTCGAGCTGACGGCTGTCGATGTAGTATGTTCCCTTGGCGTTGAGAGCGTCGTGCCCGTCGGCGATGTTGCGCAGGTAGACGTTGGTCTTGCCGCTGCCGGCGTCCCATACCGCGGCGAGCTTCATGCTTCCGGCCTGCTCTCCGCTGACCTGCAGTGAATCGCAGGCGACGTTCACGAGCGCGCGCAGTTTGCCCTGCACCGGCGAAGTGACCACGGCCTTTCCTGAAGTCAGGCCTCCGAAGTCGTAGTTGCTGTTCGTGAAGTAGTTCAGTATGCCGAGGTTGACGCCGTTTATGCCCACGCTGAGAGTGTCCTTGCGGTTAAGGGCCACGCCTCCGTCGATGGAGATGTTCTGGCTGCCGTTATACAGCCTGAAGCCTTTGAAGCGCGCCTGGCGCGAGCGTACGCTGATGGTGGATTCGGAGATGTCCCACTGCTCGCCGTCGAACTGCATATAGGACGAGAGGGGATTGGCCATCAGCACGAGGGTGTCGCTTGCGTCGCGGAAGATGTTTCCAGCGAGATAGACTTCGCCCATATCGTTGGTATCCTCGCGGCTGTCGTAGTGGAAACTCAGGAAGAAGTCGTCGTGGTCGCCGAACACCGTGAGGGCGGCGTCTTTCAGGGCCAGGGGACCCACCTGCATCTCGTTACCAAGCATCGTCGCGTTAAGGCTGCCGCCGAGGTTGTCGAAGGTGAACGCCATTCCCTTGATATAGTTCTTGCGCATTGCGACGCGGGGCGAATTCAGCGTTCCGCGAAGTTCCCCGTTGCGGTCGATGCCAAGTTCCAGCCTGGTGGAATCGGCTATGTAGAGGCCGGGCTGCAGGAAGGACAGCAGGTCGCGCGTGTCGTGGAAATCCACGTCGAGGTCGTAGCTGCGCCCCACGCGTCCCTTGTCCTCGCTGTTGCGCGAATAAAGGGAAGGGAGTTCCCTGCGGGTCGTGATGGTCTGTATGTCGTCCAGGATGCCCGCTATGTTGCCGCTTCCCACATATCCTGCGTCGAGGAAGTCGGATTCCAGCTGGATGCGGTTGATGTTGTCGTTGGAGTGGGAGCCTATGGAGATGTCGCCGATGTATCTGCGTCCGGCGTCGTTCTCCACCGTCAGGTCCCTGATTCCGATGTCGCCCAGCAGGTCGCCGTCTTCCATCTTCATAAAGTTCGACGCGACCGTCATCGAGAGCTTGGAGGTGCCCCTCTTGTCGAGATTCATCGCCTGGAGGTCGGCATAGCCTATGTTCGCATAGAACTTATACAGGGAGTTTCCAGTCTTCGGGGAGAGGTTGAAGGTGCCCTGGAAGAGGAAATTGAGGTTGGGGTCGGCGCAGATTATCTTGCCGTCGAAATCGCTGCCCGAGAATTCTCCGTTGGCGGCGATGCCGGTATAGTCGTAGCCCAGCAGGTTCAGTTTGTCCACCATAAGCGAATCCACGGTGACCGATGTGGCCTCTCCGTTCAGCACGGCATGGAATCCGGCATTGACGGTCGCCTGGCCGATCTTGTCGTTGGCGATTATCTTGCCCACGTCAAGTCCGTCGGTGTTCAGCGTGCCGCCGATTTCCGTGGGACGGCCGGAATCGACAAGGTTGCGCAGGTCTATGTTCGCCATCAGTTTTCCGATGCCGGAACTGACCTTGCCGTCGGCGTGTATCCTGTTGAGAGGGCCCTTTACATGGCCCTTGAAATTGAAGGTCGTGCCGGGAGCGTACTTGCCCCAGTCGGGTTTCTGCCGCCCCTTCTTCAGGCTCGCGGCAAGTCTGGCCGCGCCTTCGGTGGTGAAGCTGAGGTTGTCCGCGCGCAGGTTGACCAGTATGTTCTTGGTGTCGGTGATACCCGTGACGGTGCCCCTGAGGTCCATCCTGGCTCCGCTCTTGCTTTCGCGTGCCTTGAACCTGGTGACCTTGAAGTCGTTGCAGAATCCCTCCATCGCGACTCCGTCCACATCAAGAGCGATGTTGTTGCCGCTGAGGACCCCCAGTCCGAAAGCGGAAATCGTCTTCGTGGATATGTGGGACTTGTCGACGGACGCCTTCATCCTCACCATATGGGTGTAGTTGCGGTATGCGGTGTCGCAGGTGCTGGTCATAGAATACAGGGGAGCGTTTACCTTGGAGAATCCGTCGTCGAAGCGGATCTTCTCCACGGTAGCCTTTCCGTGGCCGACCTTCACGCGAGCGCTGACGCTCTTGACGCTGTAGCCGCATTTCTCGCTGAGAACGGCGTTGTCTAGAACCGCCTGGAAATAGCCGTTGTTGAGCCGCACGTCGCTGATTTCCAGATCTCCCCGCGCATCGAGGTCGGAATAGTTTATGGCGTTCGGGCCCCTCATCGGGCGCTCCTTGTAAGGATCGTGCATAATGAAGCGCAGGCCCTTGATTATCACCTTGTCGGCGCGGAAATCGTCCGCCTTGACTATCGCGGCGAGGCTGTCTTCGGCGTTGCGGGGAATAGGCTGGCCGAGGGTGGCTGCTTTCGCCTCTTTTTCGGCGCGCTTCTGCGCGGAGATTATGCGTTCGAAATTGCTGCGGAGAATCTTGTCGTCCTCATAGATGTAATGGGCCATCGCATCGGTGATCTCCAGACGGGAGAGCCTGATGCCGCCGCTGCCGAAAAGGCTTGCGCCGGAAATGGTGCCTGCTATCCTCGATGCGGTGAAAACGGTGTCGGCCATGCGCTGCGGCCCGTCGTCGAGGATGACTACATCCCTCAGAAGGAAGCTGTTGGCCGATTCCAGCACGACGCCTCCCACGCTCACTTTGCCGTCTATCTTCTTTTCGATGGACGATAGGGCGGCGGAAGCTATCAGCTTCTGCACGGTAGGGGTCTGCACCGCGATAAGCAGCGCCGCAAGCAGCACGATAATCGCGCCGAATACCCTTACTCCTATGTCACCTGCCCTTTTTATAGCTACAAAATGATAAGTGCGTATTTATACAATCTACAAAAATAGAAATAAATCGCTAAATTTGCGCGTTCTTTCTTCCAGAAAGACGCACAAAGAACAAGGAAATGTCGGATATCATATTGGGAATAGAGTCTTCCTGCGACGATACTTCGGCCGCCGTCATCAAGGACGGGTGGCTTCTTTCCAACGTAATCGCCAGCCAGGACGTGCACAAGGCATATGGAGGAGTGGTGCCCGAACTTGCGTCGAGGGCTCACGAACTCAACATCGTGCCCGTTGTTAGCGAGGCCCTTTCCCGCGCAGGCGTAGCCGCGTCCGAACTCTCGGCCATCGCTTTCACCAGAGGCCCGGGCCTTCTCGGCTCGCTGCTGGTGGGAACCTCCTTCGCCAAGGCCCTGGGCATCTCCCTTGGCATTCCCATCGTAATGGTCAACCACCTTCAGGGGCATCTCCTGGCAGGTTTCGTGAAAGAACCGGGCAAGGAAGTGCGCCAGCCTTCGTTCCCTTATCTCTGCCTTCTGGTTTCAGGAGGCAATTCTCAGATAGTCAAGGTCTCTTCGCCCCTCGAATATGAGATTCTGGGGCAGACCATAGACGATGCGGTTGGAGAGGCTTTCGACAAGTGCTCGAAGATGCTTGGCCTGGGCTATCCCGGAGGTCCTGTGATCGACCGCCTCGCAAAGCAGGGAGACCCTTCGCGATTCAAGTTCGCGAAGCCCCATATTCCCGGGCTGGACTACAGCTTCAGCGGCATAAAGACTTCTCTCCTTTACTTCGTTCGCGACGAAATTGCAAAGGACCCGGACTTTATGGAGAAGAACAAGGAAGACATCTGCGCTTCGTTCCAGAAGACGCTCATCGACATATTGATGGACAAGCTCGTGAAGGCCGCGCGCCAGACGGGCATACGCGAAATAGCAATCGGCGGGGGAGTGTCGGCCAACTCGGGACTGCGCGCCCGTATGCTCGAGGAAGGCGCCAAACGCGGCTGGAACGTCTATCTGCCGGAATTCAAGTTCACCACCGACAATGCCGCTATGATAGCAATCGCCGGCTGGTATCACTACCTCGCCGGCGAAAGCTGTTCTCTTGATGTAGCCCCGGTTTCCCGGATGGCAGATTTTTAGAATTACCTCGTAGTAGTTACGCGGAAAGTAAGCGGTTCCACCATAGGAACGGGAAGGCTTCCGTTCATATCCTGGATGATGAAAGTGATTTCACCGGGAGCATACTCGAAGCGAACGTTCTCTGCAACAGGTACGGAACCCATTCCTTGAGAAACCATATACAGAGTTACATAGGGAAGGGGAGTCCAAGTCTTGGTTCCGCTCAGCCACAAATAAGCGTTCACTGTACCATCTTCGCAGACAGACTTTGTGATGAAGTCGGCTTCGCAGGAGATGTAGTAATACGTGTCAGAAGCAAGTGCTCCCTGATTCTCGATCCATGCTGTGGGCTCGATGGTGTAATCTTCGGTGTGGGTGGTAGCGCCCTCGAGATGGCAGCTTGTGAGAGATATCGCTGTCGCGATGACGCTCAGAATAACTAATGCTTTTTTCATATCTGAATAATAATTATTTGTTCATTGCCTGTGAGGCCGCTTCCGCGCATCTGATGCCGTCGATGGCCGAAGAAACTATGCCTCCTGAATATCCCGCGCCTTCTCCGCAGGGATAAATACCTTGCAAAGATACATATTCCAGCGAAATATCATCGCGCGGAATGCGAATTGGCGACGAAGTTCTGCTTTCGACACCCAGCAGAAGCGCCGCATTGGTGTAATAATTGCGGATTTTTACCCGCGGAAACACTTTGCGGAGCCTGTCCGCCACGATTGGCGGCAGAAGTTCGTGAAGGGGAGCGGAAATGACGCCGGGGAAATAGCTGGTTTCGGGCATTTTCTTGCTGATGCGCCCGAGGCAGAAGTCCTCCATGCGCTGTGCGGGAGCCGCCATAAGGTTGGAAGGGAGGTCCTTCGGGGCGTCTTTGGCGTCGCGGGCCGAAGCGCAGAACTCGAACATCTTGCGCTCCACGTCTCTCTGCCAGTCCAGAAGTTTGAAAGGACCGTCTCCGGGGACATCCTCGGGCTCGATTTGCACCACGACTCCGGCGTTGGCGAACTTGCCGCTGCGGGCGGAGTTGGACATTCCGTTCAGCACGACAGTGCCGGGCTCGGTCGAAGATGGCACCAGGATGCCTCCCGGGCACATGCAGAAACTGAACACGCCGCGTCCGTCCTGCTGCTCCACGAAGGAGTATTCGGCGGCGGGCATTCCGGGTTTCCACATCCCGTGATACTGCGACCAGTTTATCTTTTCCTGCGGATGCTCGACGCGCACACCCAGAGCGAAACCCTTTGCTTCGAGGGCGGCGCCCTTGCGGTCCAGCATCTCGTAAATATCCCTTGCAGAATGGCCTGTGGCGAGGATTACGCTGGCGCCGTGCCAGGACCTGCCGTCGGCAGCAACCACTTCGAAATCGCCCTTTTCTCCCTTGATGTCGACCACCTTCGCCCCGAAATGATACTCGCCGCCGTGGCTGACAATGCAGTTGCGGATGTTCTCCACTACGGTGGGGAGTTTGTCGGAACCGGTATGAGGGTGCGCATCGGTGAGAATGGCGCTCGATGCGCCGAACGCTACCAACTGCAGCAGCACTTCGCTTATGTCGCCGCGTTTGGAAGAACGGGTATAGAGTTTTCCGTCCGAAAACGCGCCCGCGCCGCCTTCGCCGAAACAGTAGTTCGACTCGGGATTCACGATTCCTTCGCGGGAGAGTTTCGCCATATCGATCTTGCGCTCGTGGACGTTCTTTCCACGCTCGAGAATGACAGGTTTTACGCCCAGCGAAAGGAGCTTAAGGGCTGCGAACATTCCGGCCGGGCCGGCACCCACCACGATAACTGGTTGGGCATTTGCAACATCTTTATATTCAGGGAGTTGCGGCTCGACATATTCTCCCGGCGCATAGGCTTCGTAGCGATAGCGCCAGACGGGTTCCTTGCGGGCGTCGATGCTGCGTTTTTTCAGCACCCACTTGCAGCCCGCGGCCTTGGCCTCGATTTCCCGAAGCCTGGGCTCTCGCGAGAGAGGAACGCATATTTCAAACTCGAACATCTATTTCTGTATTGGTCCGCTGCCAAGCATCTCGCCGTCGGTGGCATACCATACCGCGAACTGGCCCGGGCTGATGCCCCTCTGGGGCTGGTCGAACAATATGTAAAGGCCGTCTTCGCGGCGCAGCAGGGTGGCATCCTGAAGAGGCTGGCGGTAGCGTATCCTCACGCGGTAACGGCGGGTTTCGCCCGGCTTTATCTCCAGGTCCGGCCGGATCCAGTGGATTTCGTCCTCCGCAATGTGCAGGCAGAGCCGCGAAAGCCCCTTATGGGTATGCCCTTCGCCTACATAGATGCGGTTGGCAACGGTGTCCGTTGCAATGACGAAGATGGAATCCTTGTGGCCGCCGATGTTCAGGCCCTTCCGCTGGCCGATGGTATAGAACTGAGCTCCCTCGTGCTTGCCCGCGATTACTCCGTAAGGATTTGATTTCCAGCGTGTTTTGCGAACGTGCTTGTGGCCGCTGCGATATGTTTCGGTCTCGAATTGAATGCCCGAATAATCGATGGGGGAGGCAAGCGTTGCGAGCGCCTCGTCTTCCAGCTCCGCAACCTTTTTTTCTTCGAACGGATGGGCGTCGTCGACCGGAGTGCACTTGTCCTCGGAAATATAATGCGAAATCATAGGGACTTCGCCCTTGTAACCGTCCTTGAGCAGGCTCTTGACTATTTCTACCTGCTTCTGGTACAGGGGATTCTCTGCATAGAACGCATCGTATACCTCTATCACATCGCCTTCCCGGCTTTCGAGCTTCTGCTTCAGGAATGTCGGAAGGTCCACCTTGCCCACAAAGCATATTCCCTGCGAATCTTTCTTGTCCGCCGACGGAAGGTCCGCCTCCTTGGCTATCCTGCGCACCTCGCTCTTCATCAACCCTCCAATCGGGAACATCGCCTGCGACAGTTGCTCCTGGCTCAACTGGCACAGAAAATAACTCTGGTCCTTGCCCGGATCCACGCCCTCGAGAATGCGGTAGAGAGGCGATTGGCCCGCGGCGTGGGCCTCTCCGGGACGGGCAATGCCGGCTTGGAGCTCCCCTTGCGGGACTCCAGACGGCCCTTTGCCCAACGCGGAGGGCTGAGGGCCAAGAGCCTCCACCCTGCAGTAGTGCCCAGTCGCAACCATGTCGGCGCCCATGCGCCTGGCGGCGGCCAGGAAGGCGTCGAACTTGATCTCGCGGTTGCAAAGGACATCGGGATTGGGGGTGCGTCCGCGGGCATATTCATCAAACATATAGTCCACGACGCGCTGGCGGTACTGCTTGCTGAGGTCGATGAAATAGAAAGGGATTTCGAGTTTGCGGGCGACCATCTCGGCTACGAACTTGTCCTCCTCCCACTCGCAGTCCCCGTGAAGCGTAGCGTCGGCATCGTGCCAGTTCTGCATGAACATCGCGAAGACATCGTAACCCTGCTGTTTGAGAAGCAGGGCGGCGACGCTGGAGTCCACGCCTCCTGAAAGGCCTACGCATATCTTCATAGTTCGCAAATTTAAGGAAAATTCGTATATTTGAGGGCTGTAATAACACTATTATGACCGAGAAAGAGATAAAAATTTCGTTCCACGAATATAAATCCCTCGACGAACTCGAACCCAAGGACCACGAACTTGCAAAGGCCGCCATCGAAGCGATGAGCGGTTCCTACGCCCCGTATTCCCACTTCAACGTGGGCGCGGCGGTACGCCTGAGCAACGGAGTGATCGTCAAGGGGGCGAACCAGGAGAACGCCGCGTTCCCCTCGGGCCTCTGCGCCGAGCGCACCGCGATGTTCGCCGCCGGAGCCACATATCCCGACAAGGCGATGGAAAGCCTCGCGCTGGCCGGCGGAGTGATGGGACGTCTCGCAAAATCTCCCGCGACTCCCTGCGGAGCCTGCCGTCAGGTCATGGCGCAGTATCAGGCGAAGCACGGCCATCCGATGTCAGTCATAATGGTTGGAGACGGCATCATCTGGAAGTTCGACAAAGTCGACGACATCCTGCCGCTCATCTTCGACAGCATCTAGTCGCCTTGCATTTATCAAAATCTTTGTATATTTGCAGTGGGAAAGTCGTACACGACCAGCTCCCTCCCAACTCCCCCAGGGCAGGAATGCAGCAAGGGTAAGAGGTTGTAGCGGTGCGATGTGCTAAGCTTTCCCATTTTTCGTATGAAATCCGACATTATTATAATAGGTGGAGGGGCCTCCGGCCTGATGGCGGCCTGGTCCGCGGCGTCTAAGCTCGTAGCAGACGGTTCGCCCGCTCAGGTTACGGTGCTCGAGAAGATGCCCCGTCCCGCCAGAAAAATAATGATCACGGGCAAAGGCCGCTGCAATTTCAGCAACATAAAGGCCTGGAACGAATTCTCCGCCCATATCCGAAGCAAGGCCGATTTCCTGCGTCCCGCTTTCTACAACTTCTCTCCCGAGGATTGCTTGAAGTTCTTCGAAGACGCCGGGATGCCGACCGTCGTGGAGAGGGGAGACCGCGCTTTTCCTTCGTCGCACCGCGCCTCCGACGTGGTGGATGCACTCGTGCGAGCCTGCAACGGGCTTGGCGTGAAGATAGAAACGGAGGCTTCGGTCGCTTCGGTGGCTGCGGCTGACGGCGGATTCAGGATCGAGCTCGATAACGGGGGAGTTTGGACCTGCAGGCGACTGATTCTCGCTACCGGAGGGCTGTCCTACCCGAATACCGGCTCCACCGGCGACGGCTACCGCTTTGCCGAGTCCCTCGGCCACCACGTCACCCCGCTTTTTCCTTCGCTCACTGCCCTGGTCCCGCGCGGCTATAAAATTACCCTGGCGGCCAACTCATTGAACGACAGTACTTTAAGCGATTCCTTCTACCCTGGAAACGGCACAGAAGGATTGGCTCAAGTCGCTGATAGCCAGCGATTTATCCGCCAGCGTTCGCTGCCGTTGAGCGAGCTTGGCGAGAAACTTAACGGGGTGAAACTGAAGAATGTGGGATTGCGCCTGATTATCGAGAGCTCGGAGGCCGGCAACGAGTTCGGCGACCTTGACTTTACCGACGGCGGAATCGAAGGCCCCATCGGCTTCCAACTGAGCCGCAAGGCCGTCAAGGCCCTGATGAACGGCTCCCGCGTGGAACTGTCGCTGGATCTGAAGCCGGCAGTGCCTCTTGATGAACTTACAGCCAACGTGAAAGCTCTTTGGGCTGAAGTAGACCGCGACCCCCGCAGCAAGCGACTGCACGAAAAGGAGAAATGCCGAATTCTTCTCGGCAAGCTGATGCCCTGGGACCTCATTCCGGGCTTTACCGCCTGCAATCCGGACATAATCACGCTGGAGCGACGCGGCAGAACCGATACCAAGGTTTGGGTGAACCTGCCTACGATTGCGAAATGCCTGAAGGACTGGCAGTTCAAGATAGAAGGCTATGTCGGATACGAGCGCGCCGTGGTTACTGCGGGCGGCGTTTCGCTGGACGAAGTCCTTCGCAAGACGCTCGAATCGCGCCTCGTGCCGGGTCTGTATTTCTGCGGCGAACTTCTCGACCTCGACTGCGACACCGGCGGCTACAACCTCCAGACCGCCTTCTGCACCGGCTCCCTCGCCGGCCTTTCCGTCGCCAGCACTTTATGAAGGGCATCCGTGCGAAGGCCTTTCGGGCCGGGCAATGCCGGGGCAGGCTCCCCTTGTGGGACGTGCCACGGCCCTTTGCCCTACGCGGCGAACGACCGGCTCAAACTGCGTTATTTGGAGGAGCAGATGGAAGCCGGCGCCGCCAATCTGTACGAAGGCGTGATCGTCAAGGTCGTGAACGCCGGACTGCAGGTCGACATCGGAGAACTCGGTCTCTACGGCTTCGTGCCGATGGAACAGCTGCGGCAGGGGATGTTCCGCAACCGTCAGGGCATATACGCCGAACGCGGCAAACTCAGTTACAAGCCCGGCGACTACATCTATCTGCGTCTCGCGCGGATCGACTTCGCCCGCGGCAGCGCGATCTTCGTGCCGTCGGGAAGATAAGCAAGGAATACCGAAAATGTCGTTCAAACCGTTTTCGCTCGTCATGGCGCTCGTCGCGGCATCTCTGCTCGGCGCCGCCGAAATCGCTTCTTCGCACGACGAAGCGGCGTTGGAGTACCTCCGCGCCAAGGGAACGCCGGAACTTCTGGAGCGCCACTGCAAGCTGATGCTCGAAAAACAGCTCGCCGCCGCACCGGAATACGCCGAACACCGCGAAGCGCTCGCCAAATTCTACCGCGACACCTTCGGCTTCGAGGCACTCAAGGACGACCTCGTGAAGCTCTACACCGCCGAATACAGCGAAGCCGAACTTCGGGAGCTTGCGCGCTTCTATTCGTCGGAACTCGGCAGAAAATCCGTCGCCGTCGAGGAAAAGCTGATACCGGCCTTCGCCGAATTGCTCGAACGCCGCGCCAAGGCGACGGTCAAGGCGCAGGCTCGGAAGTGATTTCGGTACTGTCGACGATCCGGTTCATGCGCTCCAGCGCCAGGAGGATCGTCACGCCGAAAACCAGGAGATACCACGGATAGAGACGCACCCCGGAGTGTCGGGCAAGGAAGCCGAACAGCGGCGGCATCACCGTCGAACCGACGTAGGCCGCCGCCATCTGAATGCCGATGACCGCCTGCGAAGAGCCTGCCCCGAAGTTGCGCGGCGTGCCGTGAATGATCGCCGGATAGACCGGAGCACACCCCAACCCGACGAGCGCCAGCGCGATCAACGCCGCACGAAGCGGCATTCCGGGCAGCAGCAACAGCAGGATCCCTGCTCCGGTCAGCGCCAGCCCGCCGCGGATCATGTTGCGGTCGCCGAACCGGTCCGAGATCAATCCGCTCAAAAATCGTCCGGCGGTGATCCCGACGAAAACGAGCGAAGTATACCCGGCGGCGGCGGCTTCCGCCATGTGGCGGTGCAGAACGAGATAGCTGCCGGCCCACAACCCCGCGGTGGTCTCGAGCGCGCAGTAGGCGAAAAAGCCGACGAGCACCTCGCGGACGCCGGGAATACGCAACGCCGCGACGAGACCGACCGAAGAGCTTGATGCCGCCCCGCCGTCGGCGGCGGAGACTCCGCCGACGCGCCTCCAGA
>JAGABD010000071.1 GCA_017614795.1 Bacteroidales bacterium | reverse complement strand
TTCAATCTTACAAATATAGCCATTTTTTGCGTAACTTCGCAGCGCTATGCACACAAAGGAAGAAAAGATTCAGGCTTTCAGCCGCGCCCTTGAAGTGATGGACACCCTTCGCGAGAAATGCCCTTGGAACGGTGCCCAGACGAACGAGTCGCTGCGTCCCCTCACCATAGAAGAAGTGTACGAACTCTCCGACGCCGTGATCGAAGGCGATTCGGGGGCTGTCTGCAAAGAAGTGGGCGACCTGTCGCTACACGTGCTCTTCTATGCCAAAGTGGCCGAGGAGAAGGGCGAATTCGACATAGCCGACGTGCTGAACGGAATGTGCGAGAAGATGATATTCCGTCATCCGCATGTGTTCGGCGATGCCAGCGGCAAGCCTATGAGCGCCGAAGAAGTG
Organism: Bacteroidales bacterium; assembly: GCA_017614795.1. The sequence goes on along the minus strand of JAGABD010000071.1, from coordinate 2,705 downwards.
GCCAAGGCGTGGGAGCTGCGCAAAAAGAAAGAGCGTTCCGGGAAGACGATTCTGGAGGGCGTGCCCCGCAGCTGCGAACCCCTGCGAAAGGCCTGGATACTGCAGGACAAAGCGTCCGCGGTAGGATTCGACTGGGATGCCCCGGCCGACGTGTGGCCCAAGGTCGACGAAGAACTGGCGGAAGCGCGCGAGGCCGTGGGCCTGCAGGTAGAGAAGGCCCCGGGGCGCAGCGGAAGCACAGATGTGAGCGCCGCTCACGCGGAAGAGGAATTCGGCGACACCCTTTTCGCCCTTGTGAACGCCTGCCGTCTCTACGGAGTGGATCCGTCAGTGGCGCTGGGAAAGGCCTGCGACAAGTTCAAACGCCGTTTCACCTACATGGAAAACACTGCGGCGGAGCGCGGGCTCGACCTCGGTAAAATGACCCTCGCCGAGATGGATGCTATCTGGGACGAAGGCAAGGCCAAAGGGCTTTAAGGAGCTGTTTAGCTCCTATATCAGAGAGAATAAATCCTGTTTGGGAAGCACGGCGCTGTAGCGCTCGTGGCACTGCCGTATGAACTCCTTCACTCTGGTGGAGAAGCGCGGCCCTTTCCAATTGTGGGTGTTGGAAACCAGTATCCAGCACTCCCCGTCCGGGAAACGGTAAACTATGGCATTGGTTCCGGCCAGCGAGCCGGTGCGTATCCAGGTATCGCCCACGTCGTTCCAGCCGAGTCCGTATTTGTGTTCGCCGGTATCGACGGTCATGGCGCGCACGCTCTTTATCGAAAGGATGTCCTTCACTCCGGGATTGCCGTCTATCGCAGCCACGAAACGGGCCAGCTCCGGAGTACTCGCCACCCAGGCTCCCGCCCCGCCGAGGGCGCGCACGTCGCTGCCGCCGTAGCAGCGCACCACGCTGTCGCCCGAATTATTGAACTCCGGCACCAGCGGGTCGTTGTCCTGCATATAGTAGCGCACCTCGTTCGGATATTTGTCTTTGTAGTAGGTTTTCGCCAGATGCATGTCCAGGCAGCCCGCCGGCTCAAGGATCTCCTTGCGCGTCCATTTCTCGTAGTCCTGTCCCGTGACCTTCTCTATTATCATCCCGAGAAGCATATAACCGAAGTTGTTGTACTGCCGCGATTTGCCGGGCTGGTAGCCCAGCGGCCGGGTGAGCATCAGGCGCGTGAGGGTTTCGTGGTCGGGGGCCTCCTTGAGACGGTAGATATACATTATGTCACGGGTGGTGAACATCGGGTCTCCCCTGCGGATGGAAAGGCCGCTTTCGTGGCGCAGAAGGTCTTCTACCGTGATCTTGAAATAGTTCTTGTCCTTGATGGCGGCGGTATAAACCGCGTCGTTCAGTATGCCCGAAGGGCCGAACACCTTGTCGGAAAGCTTGAGTTTCCCCTGCTCCTGGAGTTTCATGATGCCCGCGGCAGTGATGAGCTTGCTCACCGACGCTATGCGCATTATGTGGGCGGCGCTCATGGGCACGTCTTCATCGGCCTTGCCGTAGCCTTTGGCGTAGAGCAGCGAATCGCCCCGCATCACGCTGAGCGACAGCCCTTTTATCCACCAGCGCTGCATGAAGGTTTTCATGTCCCTGTCGAGCTTGTCGGCACCGGTGCTCATCTCATTGGTTATCACCGAGTTTATGCCTTGGATTCGGTATGGGGCGCGGCTCTTGCCGGAGCATCCGGCAAGCAGCAGGGCCAAGGCTGTCAGCAGAAAGAAATTCCTCATCCTTTATATCCTCCGAGTACCGACGGATCGGCTCCGTCTTCAAGGTTTTTGAACTTGCGCATCAGCGACAGTATCATTATTCCGGTAATGCTGAAAGACAGCAGGTCCGATAGCGGGAAACTGTACCACACTCCGGTGATGCCGAACCATTTGGGAAGCAGGAACACCAGGGGGATGAGGAAGAGCAGCTGCCTGGTGAGCGACAGGAAAATGCTCTTGCGCACCATCCCGAGGCACTGGAAGAGATTGGTCGACACAATCTGCATGCCTATCAGCAGGAAGGCCCAGTTCGCCATACGCAGGCCGTGGGCGCTCATGTCCAGCATTGTCGGGTCGGAGGTAAAGATGCCCGAAGCTGCCCTCGGGAAGAACTCCGACATTATGAAACCCAGGGCGCAGGCGGCCGTGGCCCATCCGGCTGCAAGAAAGTACACCTTGCGCACTCGGCGGTATTTGCGGGCTCCGTAATTGTATCCTGCAATGGGCTGCATTCCCTGGTTGATGCCCATCACTATCATTATGAACAGGAAGCTGAAGCGGCTCACTATGCTATAGGCTCCGATTGCCAGGTCACCGCCGAAACGCAGCAGCTGCTGGTTGATGAAGAGGTTCACCAGACAGGCGGCGCTGTTCATCAGGAAAGGCCCCATGCCTATGGCGAGGGAGCTCTTCGCCATCTTCCAGTGAAATTCGAACACGCTCTTTCCGAAATGCACCACCGTAGTTTCACGGGAGAAATAGCGGAGGGTGTAGACGAGGGCGAGCAACTGGCAGAGCACCGTGGCGATGGCCGCTCCCTGAACGCCCATCTTCAGCACGTAAATGAAAACCGGGTCAAGGGCAATATTGCTGAACACTGTGAAAAGCGTCAGCCCCATTGCAAGCTTCGGATTCCCACAGGCCCTTATGAGGCTGTTAAGCCCGTGATACATGTGGGAGATGACATTGCCTATCATGAGCACCGTGAGGTACTG
>JAGABD010000070.1 GCA_017614795.1 Bacteroidales bacterium | reverse complement strand
TGTAGCTCTGGCGCAACCCAAGCATCTCACGGTTAAGGAATTCCTGAAGCTTTCCACCAAGGACACCACGAGTTATGTGGTGACAGGAGTGGTGACCAAAACCGGCAGCAGTTCGCGCGGCAGTTTCTACATTAAGGACCGTACGGGCACTCTTTACGTGTATGGAATCAAGGATCCGACGGATCCTGCGCGCACCTTCCTGCAGATGAACATCGTCCAGGGCGACACCGTGTCCGTGCTCGGCCGTTTCACTATCTACAACGAGACTACCAAGGAAATGAAGGATGGGCGGCTGCTCAGCAAGTCCAATGGTCCCGACCACGACAAGCCCCTTGCCGACAGGCTTGAGCGTAAGGAGGTTTTCCAAGGGAAAGAGGGCGAAGAAGCCATAGCAGCATTCAAACAGTGGGTACAGTCCCGCGTCAAGGCTCCGGCTGACGGGGCAACCGGAAAGGTTCAGGTTGGATTCGTGGTCGGCCGCAACGGCGGCGTTCAGGAGGTGCAGATTCTTAAAAGCACCATCCCTTCGATGAACGAGGATGTTATGCGAGTGGTGAAAAGTTCGCCGAAATGGAAGCCGGCGAAAATATCCGGCTCCGAGATTCGCACCAACGTCCGGATAACTCTAGAATTCTGAACTCGCCTGCAAAAAAGGGCAAAAACGTAGGCGACCCCCGGTTTAGAAGAGGGGTCGCCTACGAAAACGGCCAAAATTGTAGGCGACTCCCCTAAAATCTAAACTCAGCCCCGATATTCCAGGCGAAGTTGCGGGCAGGATCGTCGCGGTAGGTGAGGCGCCAGAAGCAGTCGAAGCGGATGAAGCGGAAGATGTTGCTCACGCCTATGCCCGCCTCAACGTATGGCGTCTTCCCGAACGAACTCATATATTCAGTGGAACCGTACACCTTCGGGAAAAGCATCGGTGCCGGCACCGCTGCCGGGTTGCCGCCGAAGTGGGCCGGGTTACCGTCGTTCTTTTCTGAAAGCTGGCCCCAGGTGGCGCGCAGCGACAGCTCTTCACGCAGATTCAGGTTGCGTATCAGCGGAATCTTTCCGAAAATATACCCGCCCAGAGTGTGGTACCAGAAGAGGCTGGCCCAGGTGTCGGAGGCAAACTCGAAGAAGTCCAGACAGCTGAAGCTCTGCTTGTTGAGGAGCTGGGTGCTGTTGCCCTCGTGAACGTGCAGCAGCGGATAGGGCACCTGGCCTATGATGGTGCCGGCGTCTGCCCAGATATTGCTCATGCCGAACGGCGGGGTGCGGAGTTTCCAGTGGAACGCGATGCCGGGCTCCAGGTAGCCCACGTCCCCGGTGCGCAGCCCCGGAATGCCGCCGGTGAGGCTCAGCTCTACCATCGGCCACTTGCTGTGCAGGCTCTGCCTAAGGAAATATCCCTTGTTCCATGTCTCTTCCTTTGAGAAGCGGGCCGACAGCCTTATCTGGTTCACTGCTACGCTCGGGATCCACGTTCCGTCCGGAGCCCGCATGGGCACGAAGGCGTCGCCCGTATTGTAGTAGCGTATCGCCCTTATCTTCACCCCATAGGTGAACGAAGGAGTAACTTCGCGGTCGAGGCAGGTACGGTACTCCGTCTGGTAGCAGGGACGCGTGCCGTGGGAGCCGCCGAAAAGGCTGGCGAACATGTTGCCCTCGGTGAGCGCGTTGTCGCCCGCACCTATCTGGAACACGTCGTGCTTCACGCGGAAGTCGATCTTTACCCACGGTTCACGGCTGAAAAGATGCTCCCAGGTGACGCCGCCCTTGAGATGATTGTCCGTGAAGCCGTAGGCCGCATAAACCGTGAAGCGGTCTTTCTGGCTGAACACCTTGGACGTGGTGCGTATTCCGAGCTGAGGCCGCCATCCTTCCAGATCGTTGTAACTGATTATCTTGAAGAATGGGCCGAGCCCGATTTTGCCGAAGTCCCAGTAGTCCGTGGCGAACATCCAGATTATCGAATACAGGTCGCGATAGATGGGCAGGTCCTTCACCTCGTCCACCATCTTATACACGCCCTTCTCTTTCTCGGTTAGCGGAGACGGACGCACCCCCTGCCAGTAGTCTTCGTCCTGGTGGCCGGCATCGACCGCAACCTTCACCGGACCGTCGGAACTGCGCACCGTGGGCACGAAGTCGAAGGTCGGAACGTCGTAGTTCATCGAACGTTTGCCGATGAACGACAGCATCTTTGACGAGTCGCGCACGGTCATGCTGAAGTCGGCATAGAAGCCGTCGGACTTGTAGAACCAGGTGGAATCAGCCATGCGCTGGTACGAAGCGTCCACTACGAAATCGCGCAGCCAGTTAACATTCACCGAGTTCTGCATGGTGGCGTGGATGCTCCGCAGGGCGTAGTCTTCCATGTCGATCCGCATCTCTCCGTCGAATGTGGGGGTGGAAATCAGCGGCTTTGGATGGTAGCGGACGACCAGCGTTTTGCGGCCCTCAACCAGCACTGTATCAATGATATAGTAGTTGTAGTAGAGGAGCGCCGAGGGCATTATGGGCGACGGGAACTGCACGTCGAAGGCGTTGATGAAGTCTTTGTAGAAGTTCAGCTTAAGGTGCATGCTTCCGGTGAACTGGCTGAGCAGGTTCATATCCGGGTTCACGCCGCTTATCTGGTTGGCCTCGATGCGCTCGGTGTTCACCAGTGGGTTCGAGGTGTGTTCCTTTTCCGCCACCGTCTCGGAGATCATCACCGGCAGATAGGGTACGCCGCTCACCGACGAGGTATCCACGTAGTCGAACACAAAGCCGAACTTCTTCCGAAGCACTGCTCCCTGAAGTTGCGTCTCCGGGTTGGTGAGGTCCAGCTCCATCTTGTTATATACCTTCACCTTGTACTGTTCGTGGGCGTCTGGGTTATTGCGGTCGCGGCGGGCGTTGATGTTGGCCAGCAGCTGCCGCGCTTTTTTGTTGTCGGCCTTCACGTGCGCTTCGGCCAGACGGTTGTCGGAGAGACGCAGGGTGAAGTTTACCGTGGAGAACTGCCCCGGCCGCACCGTTTTGACGACAGTGTCGTAGCCGAGCAGCTGCGCGGTCAGGCGGGTATCGGAGAGATTGCGGTTTTCAAGGCTGTACCAGCCGTCGAGGTCGGTGGTGATGCCGACGGTAGTGCCTTCGAAGAAGACGGCTACGAACGGAACGGCCTCCCCCGATTCGTCGGTCACCCGGCCGCGGACCTTGGTTGTCTGGGCCGACGCCAGCGTGCCTGCCAGCAGCAGCGCCGCCAGCAGTGCGAAGCGTTTGAAGAGAGTGCCGCCTGCCATATCAGTCCTCCTTGAAGATTCCGAAGACGGCGGAGCCGGAGCCCGACATTGCGGCGTACACGGCGCCGCGACGGTAGAAGTCTTCCTTCAATTCGGCGATAGCCGGATACTTCGGGAAGATGGAGGCCTCGAAGTCGTTGACGACGACATCGCGCCACTTTTCGATTGGAGTGGCGGTGAGGAGTTCGCGGAGGTCGGAGGCAGTGGCCTCCCCGGCCGAGAGAGTGCCCTGACGTTTTTCGCCATTTTCGTCAGACCCCCCACCCTTTTCACCTGGGGGGTCCGTCATTTTCAGGCTTTTTTGACAGGGCTGCCCCTCCGAAACCGCCAACCCTTCGTAAGCTTCCTTTGTGGAGACGTGAACGCCTTCGGGAACGGCGACCTCGAAACGGTAGCCGTCGAGCGGAAGGCGTATGGGTTCGAGCACCTCGCCCCGGCCGCTGGCGAACATCGGGAAGTTGTACACGAAGAACGCGCAGTCGGAGCCGAGCTGTGCCGCGTACTCAGCCAGGCGATCTTTCGAAAGGCCGAGCGAGAACATCTCGTTAAGGGCCGCCAGGGCGAAGGCTCCGTCAGCGCTGCCGCCTCCGAGACCTGCACCGACCGGCGAACGCTTCTCAAGAGAAATCCGAACCGGCGGTATGCCGAAATCGGCACGCAGCAGGCGCCAGGCGCGGGCGGTAAGGTCTTCCGAAGGATCCCAGCCGGTGTATTCGGGACCGGTGATCTCCACCTCGAAGCTCGCCGCCGGCACTATCTCCAGGCTGTCGGAATAAGCGTAGCAGGGCACGAACGCCGTCTGAAGCTCGTGATAGCCGTCCGGACGCTTACCCAGCACCCGGAGACCGATATTCAGCTTGACGTTCGGATAGACGGTCATGCTCTGTGCGAATTAAAGGCGTCCCAGCAAATACTTCTGCCTCTCTTCGGGCAGACGGTTGAGCACGGGGGACAGGAAGGAAAGTATCTGCATGCGGCGGGCTTCCTCTTCCGGGATGCCGCGGCTGCGGAGGTAGAACAGTTCGTCGGCATTCAGCGCACCTACGGTGGCACCGTGGCTGCATTCCACGTCGTCCTCATAAATCTCCAGCTGCGGATGCGTCTCGGAACTGCTTTCGGAATCCAGCAGGATGCTGTGGTTCTGCTGAGTGGCGGTCGTCTTTCCGGCTCCCGGGGCTACGTGGATGAGGCCGTTGAACACGGCGCTGCCGCCGCTGCCCAGGATACCCTTGAAGAGCTGGTGCGACGTGGCGCCTCCCACCATATGGCGGACGGTGATGTTGAAGTTCTGCCGTTCGCCGCGGGTGCAAAAGTACAGGCCCGCAAGGTCCAGTTCAACCCCGGGGCGCAGCAGGTCGATGGCGAAATTGATGTCGCCGCTGTAGCCCGGAGGACATACGATAGTGACCTTCAGCAGGTCGTTGTCCTCAAGGGTGCAGCGCTGCGGAATCTCGTCGTAACCAGCTATGTAGATCCTGTTCATCGGATGCTGTCGTAACCTTCGTTTTCGATTTGCTCTACCAGCTCGAAGCCGCCTTCGGCAACCACCTGGCCGGCCTTGAGCACATGCACACGCTGCGGGACCACCATCTCGAGCAGACGCTTGTAGTGGGTGATCACGAGGGCCGATTTCTGCGGACCGCGAAGGGCGTTCACGCCGTCGGCCACGGTTTTGAGGGCGTCCACGTCGAGGCCGCTGTCGGTCTCGTCCAGGATGCTGAGGGCGGGATCCAGCATGGCCATCTGGAATATCTCGCAGCGCTTCTTTTCGCCGCCGCTGAAGCCTACGTTCACTTCGCGCTTCGCAAATTCAGGCTTCATCTGCACGAAGGCCATCTTTTCGTTCATGAGGCGCAGGAACTCCGCTGCAGTGAGCGGGTCTTTGCCGGCGGCCTTGCGGCGGGCGTCGATCGCGGCCTTCATGAAGGCGCTGATGCTCACTCCGGGAATCTCGATGGGATACTGGAAACTCAGGAAGAGCCCTGCCCAGGAGCGTTCTTCGGGCTTCATGGCCAGGAGGTCCTGTCCGCGGAAGAGGACGCTGCCTGCGGTTACAGTGTAGCCGGGTCGGCCGGACAGAACCGCCGCGAGGGTGCTCTTGCCTGCGCCGTTGGGCCCCATGAGGGCGTGCACTTCCCCTTCGGGAACTGTGAGATTTACGCCGCGAAGGATTTCCTTTCCTTCGACGCTTGCGTGTAAGTTGCTAATTTCCAGTATATTCATCCTATTGCTCCTTCGAGATTGACGGATAGTAATTTCTTTGCCTCCACCGCGAACTCCATAGGCAGGCGGGAGAGCACTTCTTTGGCGTAGCCGCCGACAATGAGGG
>JAGABD010000069.1 GCA_017614795.1 Bacteroidales bacterium | reverse complement strand
CTTGATGCGGGGAATGTCGAAGCGGGCATTCTTCCAAAGCTTCTCGACATCTTCCTTGGGGATTACCCCGAGTTCGCTCCAGGCTTCGCAGGAGAGGATTTCAACTTTGAGGTAAGCGTCGAATTTGTTCTGCTCGGACCAGACGTCCCGCATTACTTTTCTGGAATAGCGCTCGATCATATCAGCGGATGGTTTTGAGGAAGTTGTCAATATTGCGGGCGATGCGCGCCTCGGGATCTTCTCCCTCGGCCTTCTTGAAGGCTTCGCCGGTGATGTTTTTCGTAAAGTTCGATGTAACGGTCGGTGATGCCGGATACCACTTCGGGGGTCATCTCGGGCACCTTCTGGCCTTCCTGGCCCTGGAATCCGTTCGCCATCAGCCATTCGCGCACGAACTCCTTGGAAAGCTGCTTCTGGTGCTCGCCCTTAGCCAGACGCTCCTCGTATCCTTCTGCATAGAAGTAGCGGGAAGAGTCGGGGGTGTGGATTTCGTCCATCAGCACTATCTGCCCGTCGGCGCGTCCGAACTCGTATTTGGTGTCCACCAGGATGAGTCCGCGCTTTGCCGCGATGCGGGTGCCCTCTTCGAACAGCGCTAGGGTGTATTTCTCGAGCTGCTTGTATTCTTCTTCCTGGACGATGCCTTCGGCTATTATCTCCTCGCGGCTGATGTCGCGGTCGTGGCCTTCGCTTTCCTTGGTGGTCGGGGTGATGATGGGGTGGGGGAGCTTCTCGTTCTCGCGCAGGCCCTCGGGGAGGGGAACTCCGCAGAGAGTGCGCTTGCCGGCCTTGTATTCGCGCCAGGCGTGTCCGGCGAGATATCCGCGCACGACCATCTCTACCTTGTAGGGTTCGCAGAGGCGGCCCACCGTCACCATCGGGTCGATTTCGGCGATCTTCCAGTTGGGAACGATGCCGGAAGTGAGGTCGAGGAATTTGGACGCTATCTGGTTCAGGACCTGGCCCTTGCAGGGGATTCCCTTGGGGAGGACAACGTCGAAGGCGGAGATCCTGTCGGTTGCCACCATTACCAGATATCCGCCTTCCAAAGTATATACATCACGAACTTTCCCGACATACTTCGAGATTTGCCCGGGAAGATGCAAATCCGTTTTGACGACAGCTTTCATTTGTTGATAAAAAGTTAATTGACGAGTACAAATATAACATACTTTTTTCAGATTCTTTTCGTAAATTTGGACTTTGGTTTAGTAGTATGTATCAAGTATCAATTATTATGGGCAGCGCAAGCGACTGGGACGTCATGGCTCCCGCTTGCAGCACACTTGACAGCTTCGGAATTCCTTACGACAAAAAAGTATTGAGTGCGCACCGCACTCCCGGTCCGCTTGCGGATTATGTCCGCGAGTCAGAGGCTCAGGGATGCCGCGTGTTCATTGCCGGAGCCGGCGGAGCGGCCCATCTCGCAGGCGTGATAGCATCCTTCACCGCCCTGCCCGTAATCGGGGTGCCGGTGAAGTCGAAGGCGCTGAACGGACTGGACTCCCTCCTCTCGATGGTACAGATGCCTTCCGGCATACCGGTCGCCACGATGGCGATAGACGGAGCAAAGAACGCGGCCCTCTACGCAGTGTCCATACTGGCCCTGGGGGACCAGGACCTTTCCGGAAAACTGCAGGCCTTCCGCAAGGAACAGAGCGACAAAGTGCTGAACACCATAGTATGACAGAATGCCCACCTCCCGCAGGTGGGCATATACTTTTAAAACGATGAGCAACAAGCGTTTATTCGTAGAAAAACGGGAACGGTTCAACGTGGAGGCGGAGAGTCTCCTCAAGGAACTGAACGGCAACCTCTCGCTGAAACTCAGGAGCCTCAGGCTCGTGAACGTGTACGACCTCTTCGGCTTTTCCGACGAACTCGTGGAGAAGTGCCGCTACGGCGTATTCGGCGAAACCGCGACGGATACGGTCACCGATTCCCTCGATCTGAAGGGAAAGAAATACCTCGCCGTGGAATACATCCCCGGCCAGTTCGACCAGAGGGCCTCGTCCGCAGTGGACTGCGTGCACCTGATTGACCCTTCGGCGGACATCCGCATCCGGAGTTCCCGCCTTCTGATATTCGACGACGACCTGCCGGAGGCCGATTTCGACCGCATCGCCCACTACTACATCAACCCCGTGGAGTGCCGTCGCAAGGACCTGAGCGTGCTGAAAGAGAACGAGCAGGCCGACGTGCGTCCCCTTGAAGATTTGAGCGGCTTCACCGCGATGGGCGAAGAGGCGTTCGGCGATTTCTGCCGCAGCCACGGCCTCGCAATGAACACCGACGACCTGCGCGAGGTGGTGAATTACTTCCGCAAAGAGGGCCGCGATCCTTCCGAGACCGAACTGCGCATCCTCGACACCTACTGGAGCGACCATTGCCGCCATACGACCTTTACCTCTGAAATAGAGGAGATAACCATAGACGATTCCTTCCTTCGTCCGGAACTTGAGGGCTCCCTCAGGATGCTGGAAGATATGCGGAAGGACCTCGGCCGCGAGCGCAAGCCGCTGTGCCTGATGGAACTCGCGACGATAGGCGCCCGCTGGCTCAAGGCCAAGGGCAAGCTCGACGACCTGGAGCAGAGCGAAGAGAACAACGCCTGCAGCATCTTCATAAACGCTAAAGTGGACGGCAAGGACGAGAAATGGCTCCTGCAGTTCAAGAACGAAACCCATAACCATCCTACGGAGATAGAGCCTTTCGGCGGTGCGGCCACCTGCCTCGGCGGAGCGATTCGCGACCCTCTTTCGGGCCGCGCGTACGTCTACCAGGCGATGCGCGTGACCGGCGCGGGCAATATCTGCGCGAGCGTTGCGGACACCATCCCCGGCAAACTGCCCCAGGCGATGATCAGCCGCAAGGCGGCCGCGGGTTATTCCAGCTACGGCAACCAGATAGGTCTCGCCACCACGCACGTGCGCGAGATATATTCGGAAGGATATACAGCCAAGCGAATGGAGATCGGCGCGGTCGTGGGTGCCGTGAAAGCGGAGAACGTGAGGCGCGAAAGTCCCGCTCCGGGAGATGTGGTGCTGCTGCTCGGCGGCCGTACGGGCCGTGACGGCATAGGTGGCGCCACCGGCTCTTCCAAGGAGCATACCGAGGCCTCCCTCGAGACTTGCGGAAGCGAGGTGCAGAAGGGCAACGCCCCCGAAGAGCGCCAGCTCCAGCGTCTTTTCCGCCGCCCCGAGGCAACCCGTCTCATCAAGAAGAGCAACGACTTCGGCGCGGGCGGCGTGAGCGTGGCTATCGGCGAACTTGCCGACGGCCTCGACATCTGGCTCGACCGCGTTCCCGTCAAATACTCCGGCCTGAATGCCACCGAACTTGCCATCAGCGAATCGCAGGAAAGGATGGCGGTGGTCATTGAAGCGGCCGACGAAGAGAGATTCCGCGCCCTTTGCGCCGCGGACAACATAGAGGTCACCCACGTCGCGGAAGTTACCGGCACGGGCCGTATGCGTATGTATTACGGCAAGCAGCTGGTCTGCGACCTCGCCCGTTCGTTCATCGACAGCGCCGGCGCCAGGCATTACGCCAAGGCCGCCGTGCTCGCAGTCGTGGACAAGAACCCCTTCGATCGCAAGCCTGAGGGCGCATCGCTCAAGGAAAAGATGCTCGGCGTGATGTCATCCCCCAACGTCGCTTCCCAGAAGGGCCTTGTGGAGATGTTCGATTCCACCATCGGCCGTTCCACCGTGCTGATGCCTTACGGAGGGAAGCGCCAGACTACCGAAACCCAGGTTTCTGTGCAGAAACTCCCCGTGGACGGCTATACCGACACTTCCAGCGTGATGGCTTTCGGCTACAACCCCGACCTCGCGATGTGGAGTCCCTACCATTCGGCCGCCTATGCCGTGGTCGAGGCCTGCACCAAGGTCGCGTGCTCCGGAGCTGACTGGAGCGGCATGCGCTTCTCCTATCAGGAGTATTTCGAGAGGATGACCAAAGACCCCCACACCTGGGGCAAGCCTCTCTCCGCGCTCCTCGGCTCCTTGAAGATGCAGCACGACCTCGGCCTGCCTTCCATCGGCGGCAAGGATTCGATGAGCGGCACCTTCGAACACATCCACGTGCCTCCCACCCTCGTCGCTTTCGGCATCACCACGGTCGATGCCGGCGCGGTGATATCTCCCGAATTCAAGAAAGCGGGTAACCGCATCTACCTCATAAAGCACAGCCCTCTGGCCAATTATATGCCCGATACGGCGGCCCTGGCAGCCAACTGGAACTTCCTGCACGATGCAATTGCTTCCGGAAAGGTCGTTTCTGCCTGGTCGCTTTCCTACGGCGGCGTGGCTGAAGCTCTTGTGAAGATGTCTATGGGCAACGGGCTCGGCGTCAATGTGAAACTGCCCGAGGACGAGCTCTTCGCGCTGGGCTACGGCTCCGTGCTGGTCGAGGCGGTTTCGGCCCTCGATTTCCCCGCTGCGCAGCTTCTCGGCTCCGTCACCGATTCCGGCATCTGCATCAATGGCTGCAGTATGGACCTGGCAGAACTAGAAGCGGCTTACGAGTCCAGATACTTTAGAGTATTTCCTCCTCGCGTTGAGCCGTCCGACGCCCGCACAATGCCCTCCGCGTCGGGTAAAGGGCCGTGGTGCGTCCCGCAAGGGGAGCCCACCCCGGCATTACGCCGTCCCGAAGGAGCCATGGCGTCGGAGCGGCCAATCGTCTGCTTACCTGTCTTCCCGGGAACAAACTGCGACTATGATACGGCGAAGGCATTCAGGAATGCGGGAGCGGAGGTGCGTCCGTTCATCTTCCGGAATCTCAGGCCGGAGGACGTGCTGGCTTCCATAGACGGCCTTGCGGCGCAGATCGACTCCTGCCACATACTGGCGTTCTGCGGCGGTTTCTCCTCGGGCGACGAACCCGACGGCAGCGGCAAATTCATAGCGGACGTCATCAACAATGCGAAAGTCGGAGCGGCAATAACGGCGCTGCTGAAACGCGGCGGCCTCATCCTTGGCATCTGCAACGGCTTCCAGGCCCTGGTTAAGAGCGGCCTGCTG
>JAGABD010000068.1 GCA_017614795.1 Bacteroidales bacterium | reverse complement strand
GTGCCCGTTCCTGGTCCCTCTCGCAGTCCAGCGCCGCCAAAGCGGGCGAGGTCTGCTAAAACAGGTGGGACCTCGCCCACACGAACCCCCTCCAGGACCCCTCAGGTCCACATCCCCCGGGCGAGGTCCCCCTCCCGCAAGCAGACCTCGCCCAACAGAGAGTCAACTGGCAATACACCAGATAACGAACACCACGCAGGCGACGATGAACAGCAGACAAAGGACATCGCCGCCGGTGATGCCGAGGCAGAGGCCGGAGAACATTCCGCCGAAGAGCCAGACGACCAGCTTTATCACCAGCCAAAGAAGAGGCAGCGCGAAGGCCGAGATCAGGAGGATCAGGAACGCGAAAAATACGAATTTGAGCAAGCTTCCCATAATGCAGTTGTTTTGGTCTTAATTATATATACGACCCAACTGCGAAATTCTTTCCTCGAGCGCCATCCCGCCCTTCGATAATTGCCGGAATTGTCGTATATTTGTTTGTCTGGTTCTCCATCCACGATCAAATGGAACTGTAAACAGAAGTATTATGGAAAAAGTGCGATTGAAGGTTCTGACAGTTCCTGCCTTGGATCCCATTACAAGTCAAGCACATACAGCGTTCTGCGTATCCGTCGATTCCGATGGGCAGATTCTGCACGCCCCAGGATGGACGCTGCGTGATGCTGTCGACACATTCTGCAAATGGTTCAAAGTGGATCGTAATCAAATCATCCTTGAACGCCCTTTCTTTCCACAAAGGGATTTGAAGGATGATGAACGAGGACAATAAGGATTTCTCTCTATTCAAGCATTTCGCCGAGAAGGGCAATGTATATTTGATGTCTGGATTGGACAAGTCCAACCCGGATTACAGCGATTTGCTATCTATAGCGTGTTGGTTTGCAAAGCAGGGAAAGGACGTGAAGATTCTCTCTCCGACTCATTATAAGGACCCGGTGTATCATAGGGTGTTCGGCCCACTCATAGGCACGATGTACTTCCGAAAATGCCCGGACTTGCTTATAGACGGTGAGTTTTATGAGTACGAGAGCTATGAGCGACCTTTTCAGATGGAAAGGGTTGAGAGAATGATTTCCAGAGGATCAAGACAGTCTGGAGATATAGTAATTGATATTCGTGAGTCTTCGGTCACCAAAAAGGTGGTCAACGATAAAATACAAAGACTCAAGGGACAAAAGAGTTTCTTGAATCCTATTAATAGTGTATGGATTTACAATGGCGAAGCTGTGGAGGCGGTATATAAAAACAAATAGAGGGGCGTCCCCCTCTATCTCTGCGGAGAAGTCTCTCCGGCTCGCCAATCCGTAGAATGGCTAAAGTTTATTAACCCTAACGCAAAGATACGTCATTTTTTTGAAATAGCAAGTATTTCTTTCTCAACCCCCTCTCTACAATATCTTCAACGCAATATGCGCACAGGCTTCGGCGTCGGCGAGGGCGTGATGGTGGTTGACGAGGTCGTAGCCGCAGGCGGCGGCGACGGTTTGGAGCTGATGGTTGGGAAGCGATCGGCCGAAATGCAGGCGGGAGGCCCGCAAAGTATCCAGGAACACATACTCGGGGTAATCCATTCCGTAGACCGCGAAGACGGCCCGCAGGCATCCTTCGTCGAAGCGGCTGTTGTGCGCAACCAGGGGCAGGCCCTCGATCATGGGGACTATCTGCTCCCAAACCTTCGGGAACACCGGGGCATTGCAGGTATCCTCAGGACCGAGCCCGTGCACCTGCTGGCAGAACCACTGGTAATAGTCCGGCTCGGGGTAGATCAGGCTGTAGAAACTCTCCGCAATCTGCCCGTCCCGCACGACGACCACGCCCACGCTGCACACGCTGGAGGGCTGCTCGTTGGCCGTCTCGAAATCTATCGCCGCAAAATCTTTCATCGCAAAATCATTTAACCAGACCGTAATTCCTGGCCATCACGGCAATCTCCTCGCTCATAGCATTCCGCAGCGACTCGGGCGCCAGCACCTCGATCTCGCGGCCTCGCGACAGCAGTTCCTGCTGGAAATCGAAGGTGGGCACCAGCGTCAGCTCGTAGATGGCATACTCCGGCTTGTCCTCCACGCGCCTCTGCGAATCGTGCAGGGGCAGCGAATCGAGGAACTTCACCTGGCTGCGGTCCACCTTCAGGCGCACGGTCTCCACCGGCTCGTCGGAGATGCACACGCCATAGAAGCGCGAAAAGAACCCGGCGGGCGAGAACTTCGAAGGCATCTTCAGCTTCTTGTCGACAGGATGCACGTCGTGGATGCGGTCGAGGCCGTAGATGCGCGGCTCGTCGAACGCGTCGCTCTTGGCGAGCAGGTACCAGCGCTGGCGGAAGATCTTCACGCACCAGGGGCTTGTGACGAAGGTGCTGGGTTCGTCGCGCCAGAAGCTCTGATAGGTCATCTCCACCGCCTTGCCGTCCTTCATCGCATTGATGAGCACCGCGAGCCACTGCTTGCTGGAAGGAATCCTCTCGAAGAGGATGCGGTCGCGCATATCGCGGCACTCGGTGAGAAGGTTGTTCAGCGAGAGGGAATCCATCATCCACGAGCGGATGCCGCCGTCCTCCGCCAGATCCTCGTCGTTGGCGATGTAGTAGCCCTCGGTGCGGTTGCACTTGATCTCGATGCCGAAAGTGTCCTGGATGGCCTCGAGATGGTTGAAGAAGGTGCGCTGGGGCAGCCTCTCGCGGGTGGGGTTGAGATTGCTGCGCTGCCAGGCGCGGTCGATGTCCTCGAAGAAGATGTGCCCCGCACGGTCGATGGTCTCTATGAGCCAGATGTACCTGTCGAAATAGTTCTTTGCCATAGTCCTTTTGTTTTTCCACGGCAAAGATAATGCATTTTATTGCCAAAAAGTGGCAGTGACTAAGAAAATGCGCCTAGCAGGCGAAGCCAATCTTCGGCCTGGGGCCGCTCTCGTCGATGCACTCCTCCTCGCAGTACTCGACAATCTGCTCGAAGCCAGGCTCCACGCCATTGATGAGCGCGTTAACCTCGCGTTTGCGAGAGATGTTCTCGATTTGGCCGCCCGAGAAGTCGTACATCCCCGCGAGGCGAAGGGCCTCCTCCTCGGAGAGCTCGGGAATCATCGTCCTCCAGATGTGGCTCTTGGCGTCCAGCGAAGGCTTCTCGAAGCGAATCTTGTAGAGGAAGCGGCGTTCGAAGGCCTTGTCGAGATTGCAGGTGAGGTTGGTGGTGGCGATGAGAATGCCGTCCAGGTCCTCCATCTCCTGAAGGATGATGTTCTGAATGCTGTTCTCCATCTTGTCCACAGCGCGCCCAGCGCCCTCGTTGCGAATGCCGAACACCGCGTCCGCCTCGTTGAAGAGAAGAATGGGGGTCCTGGCGTCCTTCTTCACGCGTTCGCGATAGTTGTCGAAGACCTCCTTGATGTTCTTCTCGCTCTCCCCCACCCAGCAGCTCTTGATTTGCGACACGTCCACTATGAAGAGGTCGCGCCCGCTCTCGCGTGCGATTTGATACACCGTCTCGGTCTTGCCAGTGCCAGGGCCGCCATAGAAGAGGCAGGTGAAACCAGTGCGAAGGTTCTTCTCCTTCAACTTCGCGCGAATGTCCGCGAAGCGAGCCTCCCCCATCAGGTCCTTGAGCTGGCGAACCTGGCGTTCCTCCGTGGGGTTGTAGAAGAGTTCCTTCTCGGAGATGTCGCCAGCCTTGAGTTTGCGAGAGCCGCTCACCGCCCCCTCCTTCTTCTTGTTCTGAAAGCCGCCCTCGTCGGCGAGTATCTCGTTCTTCGACTGTTCGCTGATGCAGAACGAATCCCTCGACAGAAAGCCGTTGCTGCCGTTATACTTGACCACCTTCGTCCTCTGCAGCCTCCCGTTCTCCCTCTTGTACATCGCGCGAAGGCGAGAGAGCTCGTCCTTGGACAGATAATCCCTCACATCGTGCCAGCTCACCATATCGTCGTCCTCGAAGTAGAAGGCGTCCAGAAGTACAAAGAAGAACATCTGCTCCACAGAACACACGCAATCCATATACGCTTTGCAGGCGGTGGAGATGCTGGTAGCGGGATTTGTGTCCAGAAGCACGTGTATCTCCGCCAAAGCCTCTTCGGTGGTGAAATAGTTGTCGCGGCGCATCTCGAGAATGCCGTTGATGCGTCCGAGAATTTCCATCGTTCCGAGTCCTTCAATGGGGTCTGGCGCATAGGGCTCGTTGCTCTTGAGCTTGGAGAGCACCTGCTTGGGCACGCGAATATTGCCATCTTCGTCGATGCGTATGTATCCCGCCTTGCGAAGAGCCTGAAGGTCGTCGTCGTACGAAAGAAACTTGATGTAGTCGATATCCAGCTCGCACGCGATGCGAGAGGCGTCCAGTTCGTAGCGCGAGGACTGCCCCACGATTACGGTGAGGAACACCGTCTGATTGGCGTTCAGCTTCAACATCTTCGACAGTGCGTCGATTTCCTCCGCCGCATTGTCCATATTCGTCATTGCCAGTTCGTGGCTCTCGGGCTTGCGCATCTTCTCGGTGATGTCGCACATCAGTTCAATTATCGTCTTCATACTTCTATATACTAAAATCGTTCTCTTTTCTTTCGTCCGGCCCCTCATTTTCTTTCCACGGTGCAAGGATCGGCATTTTCGCTGCCAAAAAGAGGCAGTAAAGAAAAAGCCGGAAAGAATTTGCGGGTTCCTGCGTATATATCTATGTATGGAAAAGAGAAAGAAACAATACGCCTACTCTGGCGACCTGGTACTGAGCCAGGCTGCGTGCCTCAATCGCATCTATTCGAAGGTCAATGAAATGGGTCTTTCGCCCGAATGCCTCGGCGAACTGCGCGAGGACATAGCGTTCGTGCGCAAACATTACAATATAGACGGACAGAGCGCCGTCCTTTTGGCCGGCATCCTCGAGAAGTCGGGCGGACGCGACGCGATGCGGGACGAGGATCTCGCCGAATACCTGGGCTGCAGCAACATAGAGTTCATCAGCCATCACGACAGGCTTCGCGAGATGGAACGCCTCGGCATAATCGAGGTCGCCGACTCCATGCGCGGCCAGCGCTACAGGGCGACGCCCGAAGCCATGAAGGCGGTCGAGACGAACTCTACCTTCGTGCCAATCAAACGCACGGGGCTCTCCCCCACCGAACTGTTCGCGCATATGGCCCGCTACCTGCAGCTGTACAAGAGCGGCCGCATCGACGACGACCGCCTGGTGGAGGAAATGGACGGACTGGTCCGCGGCAACCCGGAGCTAGAGTTCTGCAGGAAAACGCTCGACTCCTGCCTTTTCAACGACTGCGGCGCGACCGAACGCAGGATGTTCTACTACCTCTGCAGCAAATACGCCTCCGAAGGACGCGCCGCGAGCGCGGTGGAGATTCTGATGCGTTTCGCCGACTGTATGACGGACGACTTCGACCGTATGCAGGCCAACATCGCCTCCGGCAGCCTGCCGATACAGAGGGGCGGACTGCTGTGCTTCGACAACGACGAAGGCTTCGAGGACCCCGAGGTGCTCTCGCTCACCGACGAGGTCAAGAACGACTTCTTCTGCGAGGTGCATATTCCCGAGCCCAAGGAGCCCAAATACCGCGACCTCGTGCGCAACGCCACCATCAAAGCCAAGGAGCTCTTCTTCAACGAAGAGGAAGGGGCGGAGCTCGACCGTCTGAGGGATCTTCTCGGCGTGGAGAACTTCGCGAAGGTTCAGGAGAGGCTGGAAGAGTGCGGGATGCGCAAGGGCTTCAACATCATCTTCTACGGAGCGCCGGGCACGGGCAAGACCGCCAGCGCGTTCGAACTGGCCCGCTGCTGCGGACGGGACGTATTCCACGTGGATATGGCCAGGCTCAAAAGCAAGTGGGTGGGCGACAGCGAGAAGTCGGTGAGAAGCCTCTTCCGCATCTACCGTTCGCTCTGCGGTCCTGGCAAGAAGGCGCCGATTCTGCTCTTCAACGAAGCCGATGCAATCTTCTCGCGCAGGCTGGAGAACGTCGAAGGCAGCGCCGACCAGAGCAACAACGCCATCCAAAACATCATTCTCGAGGAGATGGAAAGTCTCGGGGGCATCCTCATCGCAACGACCAACATGCTCTCGAACCTCGACCCCGCGTTCGAACGCCGCTTCATCTACAAGCTGGAATTCAAGATGCCGGGCCTCGACGCCCGCGCCAGGATATGGCAGTCGATGATAAAGGGCCTTTCGGCCGAAGACGCCCGCACGCTGGCCTACGGCTACAACTTCTCCGGGGGCAATATCGAAAACATAGCCCGCAAGAGTCTTGTGGACTATGTCCTCACAGGTTCCAGCCCCACTCTCGCCGCGCTTCAGGGAGCCTGCGACGTCGAGCTGCTCGACAAGAGGGCAGGGGGGAAAATAGGTTTCTGATTATCTAGAAGGGATAGTTACGGCGCCTGCACACGGGCGCCTTGTCGTTCTCGAGCAAATCCAATACCCCCTTGGGGTCCTTGAGCCTGTCCATCAAGTCCCCGAGGGGCAGTTCGAGACGTCCTTCGCGCACCTGGCGCAGCGACACCGTCACCTTGCCCTTTCCGCAAGAATAGTATTCCAGGCTCACCCCAAGGGGCTTGAGGTACTGCTTCGCCAGCGCTTCGAGAGTCCTTTGGATCAGGCGCTCGCTCGCTTCCTCCTTTTCCAGTTCGAGTTTCTTCGACCTGAGCTTCCCGAACAGTTCGGGCACGAGGGAAAGCATCTCCGGCACCTTGGCGTCGTACTCCAGGATAAATTCGCCCAGCCTTGCGCCGGACATTACGACTTCGCAGGCCTTTCCGCAACCGGGCCAGGGGCAGACGTGGAGAGTTCCCGGCTTCACATTCTTGAACAGGCGGTACTCGAGGTTTTCCAGCTTCACCCGGAAAGAGTCCTTCTTGAACACCACATCTTCCTGGAGCGCGCCCTTCTTCATCAGCGACGACACGGCGCCTTCGGCGGCCAGAAGTTCCTTGCCCGCGCAGTGGCGATTGAGCCACTCGACGCTGAGCGTCCAGACGAGCGTCAGCAGTTTCTCCCGCACCAGCGCCGGCGTAGGATCTATATCTTCCAGATAAACGCCCATAAACCCGTTTCTGCGGGTAAGGGAAAGTTCGCTCACCATTCCGGCCGCTTTCGCGACCATCTTTTCCAAATCGAATTCTTTCTTGTTCATCATTTCGACAGTTTCAAATCTCCTCCGATGCGGCCGGCGGCATCCTGCAGATCCAGCACGGCTTGCACTATTCCCGGCAGGGAGTCGCCGTCCTGCTCCAGCGCCTTGAACCTTACGTAGAAGCGCAGCTTCAGGCCTCCCAACTTCACGGACACCTTAGCGCGGTGCTTCTGGCAGACGACGTCCACCGGCATCTTCGCCTCCCCGAAGGCCTTCTTTATCCTTTCGGTCGCCGCGGTGCCGCGAATCTTCCAAATCGTATGCGCCTTGTCATACTCCAGCTGCGCGGCGCGGGCGCTCTCGAGCATCAAGGGCAGGAAGTGGTTGTAGTAGACCTCGAACTCCTGAATATCGTCGGGCGTCAGCGATTGCCGCATCCCGTAGCCTTTGCCCAAGCGGAACAGCGACCCTAAGTGGTGCGCCTCCGCCCCAACGCAGTGCTCCAGCACGAACTCTCCGTACGGGCGGATGCGCTCGACATAAAAGCGGACAGCCGACGCCATATGTTTGACGACCTCGTCGTCAGTCATTTCTTGAAGTTTCTTCGCCATAATCATTTTAGTTCCATAGTACATACTCGTCCGGACTTCTCCATCCAGCGATGGTGCGCCTCGTAGCAATGGCTGTCCTGGCAGACCCACACAATCTTGCAGCGCATGCCCTCAGGTATCGGCGGCTCGGGGGCGCAGCCGTCCGTCAGTATCACCAGCCCGTCGTAGCCGTTCTCGTGAGCGAACTCTATCGGCTCGCGGAAACTGGTCCCGCCTCGTCCGAACGCGATGGCCTCGCGCATCACCTTCTTCAGGCTCTGCACCACCCTCACGCCAGCGTCGAACTGGATCACGTCCACCGCCTCGAAACCATAGCGGAAGGCGCTGTTCACTACGCCGTAGAAGTGGCTCAGGCTCTGGCTGGAGATGGAGCCGCTCACGTCCACCGCAATCAGCAGCTTCGTGTCGAAACGGCGGATGGAGCCCATATTCTCGAAGCCCGTGCGCCTGTTCGGACGCATACGGGTGAGCTTTCGCTTGGACGAGAGAATGCTGGCCCTGAACCCTCCGAACACGTTGCGCCAATCGATTTTGGCCTTGGTGGAGGCCTTCAGCTTCTCCGCGAAAGCGCCTGCGAGGGTACCCCAGGAATCGCAGTTCCCGATCACCCCGTCTATCATCGCCACCGCGAGGTCGTCCTCCTCCCACAACTCGGAGAGGTCGCGGTTCTTGTCGGGGCCGAAGCCATCGCCGTCGCCATCCTCGTCCCCTCCGCCCCCGCCAGCGCCTCCGTTTCCAGGAGGCAGCATCGACTGTATCTGGCGGGAATACCACTCGTAGGCCATCCCCGAGGGCAGTTCATAGTCCGCGGGCTTGTCGATTTTGAAGAACCCGTAGTCGTAGTTGTCGCCCACCACCACGTTGGAACCGATGGCTATCGCCTGCTGGCTGCACCCGTCCGGCTTGCGCTCGTAAGGGTGCTTGAGAAGGATGCGCACGGCCTCGGTGCGAAGGGCTTCCTCCAGCGCCTGGTCGGTCATCTCCTTCAGGAAGTCCGGGTTGTACTCGATGCGACGCCTGCCGCTGCGCACAGGGCAGGCCATCTGCGTGTTCGGCACCAGCTCGTGCGTGCAGAGTATCTGGAAAAGGGCCGGCTCCTGCAGAAACCAGCGCTCGACAATCGTTGTAATGCGGTCTCTCATCTACTTTATGCCGTTCACGTAAGAGAGGAACATCATAGTGAGCACCTTGCACTCGCCCGCGATGAACGCCACGGCGCCAGGGTAGGTGTTCTGCGTGAAGAGGGTCGCGAAATGCGCCGCCGCCTCCTTCTTGCTTTTCGCCAGGTAGCTGAAGTAGTCCTCGAGGTTCTTCGTCACGGTCTCCTTGTCCTTGTCGGCCACCTTCTCCACTTCGAGGAAGCGATAGATGCCGTCGTTCACCACGGACAGCTGATGCAGTTCGTACCCGTCTACCGTCTCCTTCACCTTGGGAAAGTCCATCATCACCTCGCGCCCCGAGACGAGCCTGCGGCTGGAGACGTTGCTCACGAAAGCGCTCGCGGCCTTCGGCCCCACTATGGCCGAGATGGCCTTGGTGAGCAGCTGGTCGAACTCCGTCGCCTGCTTCACCACATCCGACACGCGTTTCCAGCCGCGACGGTCCGGAGTCTTGTCGAGACCCGTGTCCTCCCCCTCCTTGGCGTCGGGGTCCTTGTCCAGCCAAATCTGGTTCTCCTGTATGAAGTCGATTACACGAGCGTCGACGCCCGCCTTGCGCGCCCACAGAAGCCACTCCTGCACGGTCGGGCGGAAGTTCACGATGTTGAAACGGCTCACCAGCGCAGGATCGAGGTCCGTCAGCTGATACTCGTCGCCCGCATTCACCGCGCTGATTATGCGGCTGCCCTCGGGAAGTCTGCGCCCCGCGAGCTTGCGGTTGAGCGCGAGGTCCATTATGGTCTGAAGGATTTCCGGGCGCGCGCGGTTCAGCTCGTCCAGGAACAGCACGATGGGCTTCCCGTCCACGGGAAACCAGTAAGGCGGCATAAACGTGGTCCTGCCCGTCGCCTCGTCCTTGGCCGGCAGGCCCAGCAGGTCGCCAGGGTCGCTCATCTGCCCGAGGAAGAGCGCCACCACGGGCATGCCCTTCTTCGAGTAGTAGTCGGCAAGAATCTCGGACTTGCCTATGCCGTGTTTGCCGACCAGCATAATGTTGTGGTCCGCGGGAGTCATCTCCAGGAGCCTCACCAGCTCCGTAGTATTCACATTGATGTTCGCCATAGTGATTATATATACGATGGAAGAAGGGATTTCTTTCGCGCCATTCAGGCTACCTTCATATTGTATACCTCGAACTCCTCGGCGATTTCACCGACGGGTTCGGACAGAGCGTGGCGTATGCCGTGAATGCGAATCGAAGCCGCATTGGGAGTGCAGCCTTCGACGACCGCCATATCCCTGGGCGCATAGCCCTCCTTGAGCAAGTCGACGAACCTGCGATTCTTTTCGCTCAACTTGTCCACCTCCCCTGAGACCGCCGCCTCGAACTCCCTGCGATTGATTTCTTTGTCCGCGCTGTATTCGCTGACGAGTTCGCGTATTTCGACTCCCGCGCCTTTGAAGGGCGCCCAAGTCTCGGCCACGTTGAACTCGTCGTCGTTGCCTGGATTGACGGCTTCCAAAGAACCGGAGATGGGAAGACGTTTCATCTTGTAGTCAATCGCGTCCTTGATGCAGTTGAATGCGATGGTTCCTATCCAAGTGGACAGTTTGCATTTGTTGGGTTTGAAGGTACGGCGAGAGCGCCAGGCGTTGGCGACCACGTTTTGTGCGATGTCTTCGATGTCCTCGCGAGTGAAGAAGTGCTTCACGCCGATTTTGGCGGAGAAGAGTTTGGTGTAATGCTCTACTGCGATTCTTGCGGTGGAGACGAGTGCATGCTGCTCTGCAGCGGAATTGAAAATAGAACTACTCATTTGATAGTTTATTTTAAACTGTTAAACGTTTCGCGTAATGTTCCACCGTGGTCGTTTCGGACTCGGTTGGCGTCACCAGCGCCGCAAGCGGCAGTTGGCTACTCCCGGCGATCTCCCGATCGCCTGTCAGGCACGCATACCTGACCATTTACAAAGAGCTCTTTGGGGTTTGCCCGATTATTATACCGAAAATTGATTCCCCGAGTTTCACTTTACGAGAAAAATTTTTCAAACGAAAGAATTTTCGTAGTGCGACGTATATAGAGGTAGAAACAATTAATCAAATGAATATGGAAGACAAGAAAGAAATCGAAATCCCCTCTTGCAACATTTCCTGGTGCGCTGGCAATCCCAGATGCCAGATGTACTCCGTCCATTTCGCCGACGGCCTGAGCGGCGACCTTTTCGCCCAGGACGGCTACTACATTCCCACCCCGGACTGCATGAAACCGTCCCATCTCGGATCCTTCAAGACTGTGGACGAAGCCGTCATCGCCCTCTACGGGGAACTGCGTTTCCGCCGGGACGACCCCGAAGGCGCAGCGGCTGCCGAGAAGGCCCGCGAGGAAGAGTGCAAGGCTCGCAAGGACGCGCTGGAAGCGGCAAAACTCTTCCACTTCGAGAAGAACGAAAGTTTTGACGTCTACCGGGCACAGGACATCAAGTACGAGATCGTTCCCTACGAAGAACTCAACCGACGCGGTCTCACGACCAGTTGTTCGCACCTCCCGCTCTTCGCCAAGAAGAAATACTACTTCAAGTCCACCGACGGCGTCCACGCATTCACCCCCATCGAGAGTTTCTTCGGCTTCCGCCTTCTCCTCGGCGGAGACCTGGATTCTTCCAAGGTGAAAGTGGCCACCCGCTGCACCATAGACGGAGTGGATGGCGACTGCCTCATCGTGGCCGACTACGCCCAATCCGCCGACGCCGACAGGGCCGACCATATGTCACCCTACGACGACTTCGGAGGCTTCGCCTACATCTGGTCGGAAAGACCGCACTTCCACCCCACCGAGGAGGCCGCCATCAATGGCACGCCCTTCTGCGCCCCAAAACTTCGGAGAAGCTATGGGAGGCTGGAGCATAAGGAAGAAGCCGAATAATTATTAACCCAAACTCGCTTACTATGGGAAACCAGAAGAAAATTGAAGTCCCGGACTACGTGATCAGTTTCGGAGCAAGCAGCCCCATGAGTCAGTTGTATACCGTGCAATTCGCGGACGGGCTATACGGCATGCTTAGTGTTTATGATGGAAGGTACCACGGCATTATCGCCTCCCGTCAGGAAGGACTCCCTGCCTGCGATTCCGCGGAGGAAGCAATCGAGGCACTCTACCGGGCACTTCACCGCGACAAAGACGAGCACGAAACGTCATAACTTGAATGTCCGGGATTTGATTTGCATAAGCCAAGATTAGTTTGTATTTTTGGTGTTTAGACAATACCACGATACACATGATCAGACCCGATGTTTTTATACAAGGCGGCGTTTTTAATGAAACCACCTGCTTGAAGGGACTCTTTTCGGAGAGAATGAATATTGTTTTCGGGCGCAATGGTACCGGCAAATCCACCATAGCCAGGGCGTTCCGTGAACAGCAGACAAAAGGCAAGTCCCAAACGCAAGGCCAAACGCTTTATAAGTTGGCAAACGACGATTCGGGGGCCCTTCATCCCGACATTCGGGACAAACTTCTTGTTTTCAACGAGGACTTCATAGACGAGAATGTCAAGTTTTCGAACAGCGGCCTCAAGTCTATTGTAACCATAGGCACCAGCGCCCAGCTTAGCGGTCCCATCAACGACAAACGCAAAGAGATCGCGCGGTTGAACGGTGAAATCGGCCCTTTGCAAAGCGAACTCGACACCCTGAATGGCGGCTCCACTGGTTCTGTCGCAGAGGCTGAAAAGCAGTTGAAGGAAGGCCTCAAACAAGGATATATGGACCGCGTGAATAAGATTGAGGGGAAGCAGAAACTTGTGCAGGCATTGATCGACCCCATACTCGATCCCAAGATTTCCGGTTCGGATCCTTCATATTCCGTCGCAAAGGAGACATCAGAACTTAACGACGATATTAACAGCTACTTTTCGTATAAGGATGGCAGCATCATCTCCTGGAATACTCCTGATTTGTCGCATCTACCGGACATCGACAGAATCAACAGCTTGCTGCAAACCATAATCAAGCCATCGAAGCTGAACGATGAAGAACGCACCATCTTAGATGACCTTTCTAATGCCCTGGCCGACGAAGATTTCATATCAAAATCCCAGAAGTTTATCGTGGATGAGCAACGCGATTATTGCCCTCTTTGCCACCAATCAATTACTGTCGAACACAGAGAAGCGCTGAAGGACAGTCTGCTCCGTTTTCGAGATCGCAATCTTAAAACATTCACATATAAGGTTGGAGCTGTAGCAAAAGCAATTCCCGAGATTTCGCTTGCACTTCCACAATTCAACAACAACGATTACCAAAAGGATCTCGGCAATGCCGAAACCGCGATCAATGCGTTGAACGGTTTTCTTGCGGAGACCAAAGCCGCTTTAGAAAAGAAGGTTGCGAATCCTTTTATTGCCC
>JAGABD010000067.1 GCA_017614795.1 Bacteroidales bacterium | reverse complement strand
GATGTTCGTCTCGCAGTCGGTGAAAGCGTAGAGGGCGTCGATGGTCTTGTCGGGCGACACGTCGCCGGGCAGATGGATGAGGATTTCCGCCTTGTCGGTGGTCATGTCCTCTATCTTCTTGATCTTTATCTTGCCCTTGTCCTTCGCTTTCAGGATGGAGTCGATGAGCATATGGGTAGTCTTGCCGTAGGGGATCTCGGTGATGGCGATGGTGCCCTTGTCGATCTTCTCGATGCGGGCGCGCACCTTCACGCTGCCTCCGCGGCGGCCGTTGTTGTACTTGCTGCAGTCGGCGAAGCCTCCTGTAGGGAAGTCGGGGTAGATTTCATAGGGCTTGCCCTCGAGAATCTTCACCGAAGCGTCCATAGGCTCCCCGAAGTTGTGCGGGAGAATCTTGGATGCCATACCCACGGCGATGCCCTCGGTGCCCTGGGCGAGCAGGAGAGGGAAGCGCACGGGCAGTTCGACGGGCTCCTTGTTGCGTCCGTCGTAGGAGTTCATCCAGTTGGTTATCTCGTCGTCGAAGATGACTTCCTTCGCGAACTTGCTGAGGCGGGCCTCGATGTAACGGGGAGCGGCGTTGCTGTCGCCGGTGATGATGCTTCCCCAGTTACCCTGGCAGTCCACCGTGAGGCCTTTCTGGCCCAGCTGGACGAGGGCTCCGAGAATGGAGGAGTCGCCGTGGGGGTGGTACTGCATAGCCTGGCCGACGATGTTCGCTACCTTGGTGTAGGCGCCGTCGTCCATACGGTTCATCGCGTGCAGCACACGCCTCTGGACCGGCTTCAGACCGTCCACTATATGGGGAACGGCCCTATAGAGGATAACGTAGGACGAGTAGTCGAGGAACCAGTCGCGGAACATTCCCGACAGCTTGAATTTGTGGCTGTCGCTCTCCAGCAGACGGTCGAACTTTCCGGCCTTCGCAGGGAGTTCGCCTTCGCCCGTTTCTTCGTCATTGACGACCTCGGCAATCTCTTCGTCCTGGACTTCCTCCTGTACTTCGATATCTTCGAATTCTTCGCTCATACTTCTGTTCTATTCTTCGTAACCGAATTTTCTCAATTCCCGGCGGCTCTCCCTCCAGTCGGGGTCCACCTTCACAAACAACTGCAGGAAAACCTTCTTCTGGAAGAAGTCTTCCATATCGATGCGGGCCTGGGTGCCCGTCTTCTTGAGGGCCGCGCCCTTCTTCCCGATGATGATGCCCTTCTGGGACTCGCGCATCACGTATATCACCGCCGAGATGTCGTAGCGCTCCTCTCCCTCGCGGAAGGACTCGATGGCCACTTCGCAGCTGTAGGGAATCTCTTCCTTGTAGTTGAGGAGAATCTTCTCGCGGATGATTTCCGACGCGAAGAAGCGCAGGTTCCTGTCGGTGAAACTGTCCTTGTCGTACCAGGCGGGCGCTTCGGGAAGGCTGTCCACCACCGTCTGGATGATATTGGCGATGTTGAAGCCCTCCTTGGCGGAGGCCGGAATCACCGTGGCGGAGGGAATCTGCTCCTTCCACCAGGCGAGAAGGCTCTGCACCTTGGCCTGGTCGCTGAGGTCTATCTTGTTGACTATCACGATGACGGGGCAGGCGAGGTCCTTCAGGCGCGCGACGTATTCGCCGTTCTTGTCGGCGGTCTCCACGGTGTCGGTGACATAGAGGATGACGTCGGCGTCGCCGATGGCGGAATCCACAGCGTTCATCATGGTCTGCTGAAGGCGGTAGGCCGGCTTGAGTATGCCCGGAGTGTCCGAGAACACTATCTGCCAGTCCTCGCCGTTCACTATGCCCATAATCCTGTGGCGTGTGGTCTGCGCCTTGGCGGTGACAATGCAGAGTTTCTCGCCGACGAAAGCGTTCATCAGCGTGGACTTACCGACGTTCGGGTTGCCGATAATATTTACGAAACCTGCCTTGTGTGCCATTATACGTATGCTCCCATCTTGAGGATGTTCACTTCGCCTTCGGTGAGATAGCGCCATTCGCCCTTCTTCAGGCCTTTCTTGGTGAGGCCGGCGAAATACACGCGGTCGAGCCCGCGCACGTCGTACCCGAAGTGCTCGAAGATGCGGCGCACGATGCGGTTCTTGCCGGAATGTATCTCGATGCCGAGCTTGCGGTGGTCGTCCTCGTCGATGAACTCGATCGCGTCGGCCGCGATGTCGCCGTCTGCAAGGGTAATGCCCGCGAGCACCTGCTGGCGCTCCTCCTCGGTGAAGGGCTTGTTCAGGATTACCTGGTAAATCTTCTTCTTGTCGTAGGAGGGATGGGTGAGGCGCTCTGCTATTTCACCGTCATTGGTGAACATCAGCACGCCCGTGGTGGCCTTGTCGAGACGTCCTACCGGATATACGCGGGCGGGGCAGTTCTTGATGAGGTCCATCACGGTCTTGTCGGCGTGGGGGTCGCTGGCGGTGGTGACATAGCCCTTGGGCTTGTTCATCACCAGATAGACGCGGGCTTCGCCGCGAAGGGTTTCGCCGTTGAATTTCACCACGTCAGTGCGGATATTGACCTTGGTGCCGAGCTCGGTCACCACTTCTCCGTTGACCGTAACGACTCCGGCCTGGATCATTGTGTCGGCCTCCCTGCGGGAGCAGACGCCGGAATTCGCGATATATTTGTTGAGGCGCACCACTTCTTTCGCCTCGAACTCGTCGAAGTTGTAGTCGGGGGCTTCTTTCTTGGGGGTGGATGCTATCATCCTGCGGATGCCTTCGTCGGACTTGCGGTTGAATCCCTGGCCTTTGCCGTAGGGTTTGCGTCCGTAGGGCTTGCGGTCGCCGCCGAAGTTCTTGCGGGGTCCGCCGAAGCTTTTGTGTTCGCCGAAACTCTTGTGCTCTCCCGAGGGCTTGTCGCCGTAGGGCTTGCGGTCGCCGAAAGGCTTCCTGGCGTGACCTTCGTTGTCGCCGTGGCCTTTGTAGCCGCCGTAGGGCCTTCTGGGGCGTCCTTCTCCTTCGCCGGCAGAGCGGCGTTCGCCGTAAGGTTTATGTTCGCCGTAGGATACGGGTTCGGCCTGCGCTACGCGCTTGCGTGGTCTGAGTTTACGGCCATCTTTTGAAAAATCGTTCATTTTGTTCTGTGTTTAGGGCCTTCGGCTGACTCGCGTCATTCCTGGGCCAGATGTTTAGGTAAATAAGGTAATACTACTATTTCAAATTGAATATGTACGTGATTGTTCCTTCCTGGAGGGCGGGGGCTTCGGCCTTCATATCGAACACGGCCTCCATAGCCGCGGAACGGGCAGCCGCCCAAAGTTTTGCATTCGTGATAGTGGTGCCGTCCGCTCCCGGTTCGGCCTTCTTGACCTTGCCGTACTGGTCCACCCAGATCTTCACGACCACGCGTCCGCTTTCCTGGATGTTGTATGCAGGCTTGCGGAGGGTGGCCTTGTTGACCTTGCGTCCTTCCACGTGCGCGTTGGCGGCGCCTTCGGTCTTTGCGGTTTCAGTATTCCCGTCGCTCTGTCCGGCCTTGAAGGTCGCGGAAGCTTCGGCTGCGCCGTGGGGCGCGGTTATGCTGGTGTCTTTCTTCGCCATTCCGGGGAATGCGGCCCTCGGATCGAGCTCCGGCTCCTTCTCCCTTTCAGGCTCGGGGGTGTCGACGTCCCCGAAATCGTCCGGCTTCGCAGCCGGTGTGAGGTTCTGTTTGGTGCTTTCGTAAGGCGACTGGCTGCGCTGCACCAGCTCCACCTCCTTCTCGCGGTCGACCTTCTCGCCCTGGGGCTCGCGGCCGTACTTGGGCTTCACTATCTCCTCCTCTTCCACTTCCTGGAAATCGAGGACGAAGGAAGTTTCCTCCGGGGGAGGGTAGATGTACTTGAGGCCCGTGAAAGATACAGCGCAGAGCGCGCCCGCGTGGACCAGCAGCGTAAGGAGGATGCCGGTCAGCGAGGCGTTGCGCCCGCGGTTCTGTCGTTCGCGAAGATACTCTTTCATTCAGGCTGCGTTGCGAGTATGACTTTGTAATGGTTGCGCTTGGCGATGTTCATCACCTGCACTATTTCCTTGATGGGAACGCTCTCGTCCGAATAGATGGAGAAGGTCGGGTCCTCCTCGTTCTGGAGAAGCCCCACGAGGTCGTCTTCCACCTGCTCTATCTCCTCGGCAAGCTCGTTGCCGTTGATATGGTAGGTGAAGGTGCCCTCGCCCCAGTCCTTGATGCTAACGCTGACGGTGGGCTTCGCGCTCACCTGGCCGGTGCTCTTGGGGAGCAGAAGCTTGAGGGCGTTGGGATTGATGAGGGTGGATGTCACCAGGAAGAAGATGAGCAGCAGGAATACGATGTCGGTCATACTGGACATCGAGAAGCCCGCATCCACCTTTGTTGTTCTCTTGATAGCCATTATTCTTCTGTTTTTTCGGCCGGTTGGTTAAGCATGTCGAGAAGGCTGATGGTAGCGTTCTCCATTCCGAACACCACGTCGGATATCCTGGCGGTGAGGAAGTTGTAGCCGAAGTAGGCGATGATACCGACGATAAGACCTCCCACCGTGGTGATCATTGCAGTGTAGATACCGCCGGAGAGCAGGGTGATGTCGATGTTGTTGCCCGCGTTCGACATGTTGAAGAATGCCTGAACCATACCCATGACGGTTCCGAGGAAACCGATCATCGGGGCGCCGCCGGAAATCATCGCGAGGAAGGGAAGACCCTTCTCGAGGCGGGACACCTCGAGGTTGCCCATATTCTCCACCGCGGTCTGGATGTCGCCGAGGGGGCGTCCGATGCGCTCGATGCCCTTTTCCATCAGACGCGCGACCGGGGTGTCGTACTTGGCGCAGAGCGCAAGCGCGGACTTGATCTTGCCGTCGGTCACATAATCCTTGATGTCGTCGATGAAGTTCTTGTCGATTTTGTTGGCCTTGCCGATCACCCAAACCTTCTTTCCGAAGATGTAGATGGCGATGACGGAAAGGACGAGCAGCACGATCATAAGCCAGCCGCCCTTGGTGGCCATATCGATGAGAGAATAGGACATTTCCTGGGTGGCTACGGGAGCAGCCTCCGCAATCTCAGCCTGAAGTAAATTGAAAAGCATATCTTTTTAAATGATTAGTTACACTATAACTTTGACCATAATCGTACAAAGGTAATACTTTTTCGGCGATTTTAAACTAGTTTAAAAAATAAAAAACCGCCATCCTTCCGGACAGCGGTTTTTAGGAAATAAAGCGGTGAATTACTTCACGGAAACTTTACGATATTCCTTGCCAAGTTTCTCGAGGGCGAGAGTAGCCTTGCGAACGCGAGCCTTCGCGGCCTTGTTCTCAACCTTGTCGATGTCAGCGCTGATAGCAGCGAGCTGAGCCTTGATGTCCTTAATGAGCTTTTCCATAATAAATGTTTTAAAAATTAGTGTTTATTGGTTTGTAAATAAGTGTTTTACTTGCCTTCAATGCACAAATATAAACAATTTTCGCAAAAACGAACATTTTTCCGGAGAAAATCGGCGTTTTTGCCCGATTTTGGCGCAAAAATACGGCTGAGGGCCTTCCAAATGCCGATTTTTTACTGCAATCCCCAGTCCGCGGGGACGCACTGGTTTTTGACCTCCGACGGGATGTCCGGGAAGAAGGTGAGGCCGGTCCGGCTCTCTATCTCCGCCACCGAAACGGCGTAGTCCGCGAGGTTCGTCGAACTGCCTGTCGGGATGAAGATGTCCATCCAGAACCCTATCGACTTCAGCTCGCTCGCGGCGCAGTTGTGCACTGCCTTGCGGGTATTGCCGTCGCGGGTGCGAAGGAAGAGCTTGAACTGGTGCGTGGGGATCGTGCACTTCTTGGAATAGCTGCACAGGTCGCCCCAGTTGGTGGCGTCGTATTCGGTCCAGGTTTCGTCGCCGTATTTGCAGCCCGTCACCACGTACAGGGTGTCGGAGCATATTTGCGAACCGCCCTGCCAATGGAAGCCCTCGGTCAGGCCCCAGATGGTGCTGAAGAGGCCCGAGTACTGGTTGGGCTGAGGAGAGATGTTGACGGGGTAGAAGGTCTGGAGGTTGATTTCCAGGTTCGAGCCCGAGCGGCTGGACGACATGCACATATGCCCCTTGGTCCAGGTCATCCTGATGCTCTCGCCATTGTCCTGGCGCACTCCCTGCGAAGCGCTGTTGCCCCAGAACATATGCTTGCCGTCGCCGGTGATGTCGTATATGATGGACTGCTGGTCGTCCCGCAGGTCCGGATACTTCATCCAGGGGTCGTTGCCGTTCTCGTCCTTCGAACGCCCGGAGCCTTCCGAATATATGCTGTGCATCGGGAATGCCACCCAGATGGGGTTGTGCCTGCGGGTGTCGTAGCAGAACGAGAAGTTGCGCACGCGCTTGTTGGTTCTCACCGTGGTGGTGTAGAGCGTATTGTAATAGTAATCGGGATTCGTGTTGTCGATCACCGGCAGTTCGGCGTACCTGCTCAGCAGCTGGGGAGTTTCGCCTCCGCCGCCGGAGCCGCCTCCGATGACGGTCTCATAGGCGGTGTCCACCGCATCCAGCGCGATGTCGTCTATCTTGCCGCCGTAGGTGTAGGTGGTCTTGTCTCCGAGCAGGGTGAACTTTATCGAAAGCCGGGTGACGCCGCTGCCGACCGAGAAGCAGACCTCGGCCCGTCCCCAGCTGTTGTAGGCCTTGCCGTTGGTGTATGCAAGGCTTGTCCAGTTGGAATCGTCGGTGCTCACCTCGAGCTTCAGCACTTCGCTTGTCTGGATGGCGCCGAAACGAAGGCGGAAGTTCTTGTATGTACCGATGCGGATGCCCGATATCGTGCAGTAGCCGAAAACACCCGAGTTGCTCTGGTAGATGTTGGCGTAACACACTCCCGAGGCGCCCTGGTAGGCGTTCGTGGAACCGTAGCTGTTGTTCGAGATGCTGGCGTTCCAGGTGTCGAAGGTCACCCCGGCCGCGCCGCTTCCCGAAGCGTTGCTCCAGTTGCCCTCGGACATATAGCTGTGGTAACTCGGATTGCCGTCGAAGTTCTGGGAGTAGATGTTTCCCAGCACGTTGACGGTCGGCGCGGGATTGTCGGTACCTGTCTGGTCGCCGGGATTGTCGTTGCCTGGCTGCTCGGTGCCGTTCTTGGGGTCGTCCAAAGGCTCCGGGCTGCAGTTCGCGAAGGCCAGGATCGCGAGGATGATGGTAATAAATCGTAAAATCTTCATATTCAATAATCTATGCGTGAGAGGAAGAGAGCGTGACCGGGGACGGATTCGCCGGCGTCGGAGCGGGTGCCTCCCGCGATGAGGTCGGCAACGCTTTCGGGGCTGCGCTTGCCGCGTCCCACCTCTATCAGCGTTCCCACGATTGCCCGCACCATATTTCTCAGGAACCGGTCCGCCGCGATGCGGAAGTACCAATAGCCCCCGTCATGCCCGGCCTGATCGGGCATCTCCCCGCTGCCGGCAATGACGGAAAGATGCGTCGGAACGTACTGGTGCCAGCCCGCCTCGAAGACGGTGCAGACGCTGGTCTTGTTGTCGCTGCCTGTCTTCTCGAAGCAGGAGAAGTCGTGCGTGCCGAGCAGAAGCCGAGCCGCGCGGTTCATCGCGTCGAAGTCCAGTTCGGGATAGCCGCAACGGTAGGAAAAAGCCTCCACGAACGGGTCTTTCTTGCGGTGCAGGAAATAGCAGTATTCGCGCCTCTTGGCATCGAACCTCGCGTTGAAATCCGGCAAAGCCGCCTCCACCGAAAGAACGCATATCGCGGTGGGCAGGATGGCATTTAATTTGTAGCGGAAATCGGGCGTATCCAGCCCCTCCCGGGCCTCGAAGGATGCAACGTAGCCGATGGCGTTCACGGCCGTATCCGTGCGGCCGGCTCCCGTTACGGCTACGGGCTCGCCAATGAGCGTGCCGAGCGCCTTTTCGAGCTCCTCCTGGACGCTGGGTGCGCCGGCCTGCCTCTGCCAGCCGCAGAAAGGGGCCCCGTTATAGGATAGTTTGACCGAATAACGCATACCGATACAAATATATTAAAAAAAGATATGGAAACAGTTAACATCAAGGAACTTAACGACCGCATTCAGCAGGAAAGCTCCTTCGTGGACATCCTCTCTATGGAGATGGGAAAGGTCATCGTGGGCCAGAAGCATCTGGTGGAGAACCTGATGATAGCCCTGCTGGCCAACGGCCACATCCTCCTCGAAGGAGTGCCCGGCCTGGCCAAGACTCTGGCCATCAGCACATTGAGCAAAGCGGTGGCCGCGAAGTTCAGCCGCATCCAGTTCACCCCCGACCTTCTCCCTGCCGACGTGGTGGGAACCCTCATCTACTCGCAGAAGAAAGAAGAGTTCGAGGTGCGCAAGGGCCCCGTCTTCGCCAACTTCGTGCTGGCGGACGAAATCAACCGCGCCCCGGCGAAAGTGCAGTCGGCGCTGCTCGAGGCCATGCAGGAGCGCCAGGTGACCATCGGCGACAACACCTACAAGCTGCCAGAGCCCTTCCTCGTGATGGCGACGCAGAACCCCATCGAGCAGGAGGGAACCTATCCTCTGCCCGAGGCCCAGGTGGACCGCTTCATGCTGAAGGTGGTGGTGGACTATCCGAAGAAGGAGGAGGAGAAGCTCATCATCCGCATGAACAACAGCGGCGAGTTCCCCAAG
>JAGABD010000066.1 GCA_017614795.1 Bacteroidales bacterium | reverse complement strand
GCCTTGCCGAAGCAGGAGGCGAACTGGTCCATGATGCCGCACTTCACACCGCAGTAGTTGTGCTCAGTGCTCTGGCCGATCTTGGCAAGTTCGAACTTGTCGATGCCGTTGTGGAAGAGTTCGTTCAGGGCGAAAGCGAAGGTGCTCTCGAGGGCGGCGGAGGAGCTGAGGCCGGCGCCGAGGGGAACATCTCCTGCGAAGACGGTGTCGAATCCTTCCACCTTGCCGCCGCGCTTGATGGTCTCGCGGCAGACGCCGAAGATGTAGCGGGCCCACTGCTCCTTGGGGGCGTCTTCTTCGTTCAGGCCGAATTCTGTCTGGGCGTTGTAGTCGATGCTGAATGCGCGGACCTTGTTTGTGCCGTTGAGTTTGATTTCTGCCATGATGCCTTTGTCGATGGCGCCGGGGAACACGTAACCGCCGTTATAGTCGGTGTGTTCGCCTATGAGGTTGATGCGGCCTGCGGAGGCAAAAGTGGTTCCGCCCTCCCCGAAGAGGGATACGAATTTTTCGTGGATCTGGGTTTTCATTGACATATTGTGGTAGTTTTAGTTTTTACTGGTTTGCATCTTCAAATTTAGTGTTTTTTTTGGACCCGGCCATAGTTTTTTTTCGCTGGAGCCTAACTTCCTATGTTCCAGCTACTTATGCTAAACGCCTGCTTGGTTTACACGGCAGGTATTTTATATAATGCTCTAATAGACAGTTAGTTAACCTCCAGACACTCGAGGATTATGGGGTAGTGGTCGGAGAGGCCGCCGAGGTAGCGGGGGCCGGAGAAGGTGCGGAGGGGCTTGGTGCCGGAAAAGCGGGTGTCGCGGGTGGAAAGGTGGGGCGGGGCGAAGATGTGTTCGCGGGCTTCGAGGCCTTCCAGCACGGGGCAGCCGTCGATTTTCTCCCAACGGCCCTGGAATTTGATGGTGCCCGACCCTGCCGGATACGCCGGCGTCACGCCCGGGGCGGGGACGACCTCGTCGTTGAAGTCTCCCACCGCGATTATGCGGGAGATGCCTTCGGCCAGCAGCGAGTCCCGCAGGGCCATCAGCCTTGCCATCGCCAGCTCCCGCCGGCCGTCCGATCCCTTTCCGACCTTCGATGGATGGTGATTCACCAGAACTGCGATTGGGGGGATTCCTTCGCTTCGCTCGGAATGACAGGTGGGGTCCAATACCGCCAGCAGAATATCGCGGGTGGGGAGCGGGCGGCCGGTGGAGTCGGGGAGGTGACAGGGTTTGGAGAAGACGAGGCGGAAGCGGCTGCGGCGGTAGAGTAGGGCGCAATCGATGCCGCGGTGGTCGGGAGAGTCGTAGTGGACGATGCCGTAATCCGCACGGCGGAGGCCGGTGCGGGAAACCAGTTTCTGCACCACGCGGCGATTCTCCACTTCCGCAAGGCCGATCAGGTCCGGCATTCCGCCGAACTCGTCGGCGGCAAGCATGAACGTCTTTGCGATGCCGTTGCACTTGTCTTTGAAGTGGGGGCGGGCCTCGAAAAAGTTCTCCACGTTCCAGAACATACATAAAAAATCCGGTTCCCCGCTGGTAGCACAGAGGAAACCGGATATCATGAAACAAAAATAAAACACGGGGCAAACATAGCGAAAGCCTACTGAACCGAACCCCCTGAAACTTAAAAAAACCAACCATAAAGTACGATTTTTTAAGTTTCCGTATCGAAATAATTCAGTAAATTTGAGTTTTGAAACAAAACTTGAGAAAATGAGTCTTAAATGTGGAATAGTAGGGCTGCCCAACGTGGGCAAATCCACCCTCTTCAACTGCGTGAGTTCCGGCAAGGCGCAGAGCGCCAACTTCCCCTTCTGCACCATCGAGCCCAACCTCGGCAGCACCAACGTGCCTGACCGCCGTCTGGATGTGCTCACCGATATCTGCCATCCGCAGCGCACCATCCCGGCAACCGTGGACATCGTGGATATCGCCGGCCTGGTGAAGGGCGCGAGCAAGGGCGAAGGCCTCGGCAACCAATTCCTCGCGAACATCCGCGAATGCGACGCCATCCTGCACGTGCTGCGCTGCTTCGACGACGGCAACATCGTGCATGTGGACGGCAGCGTGGACCCGGTGAGGGATAAGGAAGTGGTGGACCTGGAGCTGCAGATAAAGGATCTGGAGACGGTGGAGAACCGCCTGGCCAAGGCCGAGAAGGCCGCCAAGACGGGCGGGGACAAGGAGGCGAAGAAGCTGGCGGACCTGCTCGTCCGCTACAAGGCCGCCCTGGTGGAGGGCAAGTCCTGCCACACGGTCACTCCCCAGAACGAGGAGGAGGCCGCCATGGCGAAGGACCTGTATCTGCTTACCAACAAGCCGGTTATGTATATCTGCAACGTGGATGACGCCTCCGCCGCGAAAGGCAACAAATATGTGGATGCCGTGCGCGAGGCGGTGAAGGACGAAAACGCGGAAATCCTGGTTATCGCCGCCAAGACGGAATCGGAAATCGCCGAGATAGAGGAGTTCGAAGACAGGCAGATGTTCCTGGAAGAACTCGGGCTGGAGGAATCTGGAGTAGTCCGTCTGATCCAGGGGGCCTACCGTCTGCTGGGCCTCAGGACCTTCTTCACCGCCGGTGCCGACGAGTGCCGCGCCTGGACAATCCACGCCGGGGACAAGGCCCCGAAAGCCGCCGGAGTCATTCACACAGACTTCGAAAAGGGATTCATCCGGGCGGAAGTCATCAAGTACGACGACTTCGTGAACCTCAAGTCGGAATCTGCCTGCCGGTCTGCCGGAAAAATGGGGATAGAAGGGAAAGAATACGTGGTTCAAGACGGCGACATAATGCATTTCCTGTTTAATGTTTAGGCTTTGCCTGAACATTTTTTTTAAAAAAACACTATATTTAGCGACTGATAACACATTTTAAACACTTAACACATGCGTAAAGTATCATTAGTTTTTGCTCTTCTGGTCGCGGCCGTTTTCTCGGCAAACGCACAGAACGAGCAGTATAACCAATACGGCGTAAAGGTCGGCATCGACCCATTGCAGGCCGAGGCTCAGGATGGCATCCTGGTTCTCCGCTCAACCACCGACTCCGGCTACAAGATCTGGTTCGACAATCGCGTGCAGACCGATGGCGCCATCTACTTCGGCGAGCCCGAATGGCTCCCTCAAAACGAGCAGATTTCCAACGGTCTCTCTGTCCGCCGCGCCCGTTTTGCCGTCAAAGCACAAATCGACAAGAACTGGTATGGAGAAGTGGATATGGATATGGCTAACGGCGTGTTCGAACTCAAAGATGCTATCATCCGCTACACAGGCTTTGAGAAATTCACTTTCCAGGTGGGTAGTTTTAAGGAAATCTTCTCGATTCAGAGAAACAACTCTTCCCGCTACCTGCAGTTCATCGAACGTCCTATGGTATGCTC
>JAGABD010000065.1 GCA_017614795.1 Bacteroidales bacterium | reverse complement strand
TGGGCGCAAGCCGCGTACGCGACCTCTTCGCACAGGCAAAGGAGAAGGCCCCCTGCATAGTGTTCATCGACGAAATAGATGCAGTGGGACGTGCCAGGGGCAAGAACGTGGGCTGGAGCTCCAACGACGAGCGCGAGAACACTCTCAACCAGCTTCTTACCGAAATGGACGGCTTCGGAACCAACAGCGGCGTGATAGTGCTTGCCGCGACGAACCGGGCCGACATTCTCGACCAGGCCCTGATGCGCGCGGGACGCTTCGACCGCCAGATTCACGTTGAACTGCCCGAGCTCAAGGAGCGCGAGGAGATATTCAAGGTCCATATGCGCGGGCTGAAGGTCAGCAAGGACTTCGACGTGGAGTTCATGGCGAAGCATACTCCGGGATTCTCGGGCGCCGACATAGCGAACGTCTGCAACGAAGCGGCGCTCACGGCTGCCCGCAGGAACAAGCCCGAAATCGAGCGCCAGGACTTCCTGGACGCCGTGGACCGCATAATCGGCGGACTCGAGCGCAAGAGTTCCATAATCACGCCCGAGGAGAAGCGCACGATAGCCCACCACGAGGCCGGACACGCCGTCGTGAGCTGGCTGCTGCCCCACGCAAATCCTCTCTTCAAGGTCACCCTCGTTCCCCGCGGCCAGGCGCTTGGCGCGGCCTGGTATCTGCCCGAGGAGCGCAAGATAGTCTCCAAGTCGCAGATGGTGGACGAGATGTGCTCCCTCATAGGAGGTCGCGTAGCCGAGGAGATAATCAACGGAGAGCCTTCCACCGGCGCTCTGAACGATCTCGAAAGGCTTACCAAGATGGCCTACGGGATGATCCAGTACTACGGTATGAGCGACAAGGTCGGCGCAGTTTCCTTCTATGATTCCACGGGAGCGCGCGGGTACGACCTCACGAA
The DNA here is from genome assembly GCA_017614795.1 of Bacteroidales bacterium. The sequence goes on along the minus strand of JAGABD010000065.1, from coordinate 39,766 downwards.
GCCCTACGGCGAAAAGACGGCCGAGCTGATGGACAACGAAGCCAAGAAGCTGATAGGGGACATCCACGACAAGGTGCTCAAGCTCCTCACCGACCACAAGGACGGATTTTTGCAGGTGGCGGCGCTTCTTCTCGAAAAAGAAGTTATCTTTGCAGAAGACGTGGAGGCCATACTTGGCCCGAAGGTTAAACCTCAGACCGATTCAAATGAATAATTTGACTACGAGAACCATCGCCGGCATCGGCTTCATAGCCGTAATGCTGGCGTGTCTTCTTTTTAACGAATGGCTCTTCGGCGCCCTCGTCGTGTTCCTGACCGTCACGATGCTCCACGAGTTCTACGCTATGTCGATGGAGCGCAGACACCGCCAGGCGCGCATATTCGCCGGCCTCGCAGGCGTCAGCGCGGTGGTTCTCATCTTCTGCATGTTTACCCTCGACATGCATTCCAAGTTCCTGTCGCTGATGGTGCTTCCTATCATCGGAGTGCTTTTCTGCGCCCTCTTCGACAGCCACAAGGAGCAGATGGACGATTACGCCTACATCCTTGCGGGCCTTCTTTACATTGCCGCCCCGCTTTCGCTTTCGAACCTCGTGGCGTTCCGCGGAGGACAGTTCGACGCCCATATGCTTCTGGACTTCTTCATCCTCATCTGGTGCTCGGACATTGGAGCATACTGCATCGGCACTGCTTTCGGCCAGAAGGCGACCAGCCGCAAGCTCGCCCCCTCAATCTCCCCCAAGAAATCCTGGATGGGATTCTGGGGCGGAATGGCTTTCAGCATCATTGCCAGCGGCATTCTCAAGGCTGTCGGGCTGCTCAACCTGCCTCTCGTGCACTGCTTCGTGCTGGCGGCGATAATCCATTGCGGCGGAGTGTGCGGCGACCTATTCGAGAGCCTGTGGAAGCGCCACTTCAACGTGAAGGACTCCGGCAAGGCCATTCCCGGGCACGGCGGAATGCTGGACCGTTTCGACAGCACCCTAGTCGCAGTGCCCCTCGGAGCCATCTACCTTTCAGTGTTAAGCCTCTTCTAGAATATGCATATCGACCACAATTCATACGGAACCCTCGCCCTGGTATTCCTGATCGCAGCCCTGATCATCTATGCCGGGTTCAAGCTGGTGAATCCCGTCTGGCTCAAATGGACCATCGCCGTGGTGATGTGGGTGTTCTGCATCTGGCAGCTGGCCTTCTTCCGCGTTCCTCACCGCATTCCGGCCGGAAACGACAAGATCGTAACCTCCGCGGCGGACGGCAAGGTGGTCATCGTGGACCGCTATTTCGAGGATGAATATCTTCACCGCGAGTGCCTTAGGGTGTGCGTCTATATGAATTTCTTCGACGTCCACGCCAATTTCTGGCCCGTGACTGGAGAAGTGACCTACTACAAGTACCATCCCGGCAAGCACCTGCTTGCTTTCAAGCCCAAGGCCTCCGAGGATAACGAGCACGCTTCGGCGTGCATAGTCACTCCCGACGGGCAGGAAGTCTTCTTCAAGCAGCTCGCCGGCGTGTTCGCGCGCAGGATCGTGAATTATTCCAAGCCCGGCCTCAAGGTGGAGGCGGGACGCCAGTGCGGCATCATCAAGTTCGGATCCAGGCTCGACATGTTCCTGCCGCTGGATGCCGACGTCAAAGTGAAAGTAGGGGATTTGACTACGGCCGTGGAGACGGTCATAGCGACTCTTCGATAAGTTTCAGAAGCATATCGGGGGCTTCGGCCTCGGGAACGTGCCTGGCGACGGGCTCGTTCTTTTTATATATGGTGACCTTTCCGCCGCCTTCGCCCACGTAGCCCCAGTCGGCGTCGGCCATTTCGCCCGGGCCGTTGACTATGCAGCCCATCACTGCTATAACCAGACCTTTCAGGTGGGCGGTTTTGGCCTGGACCTCGGCATAAGCCTTCTGGAGGTCGTACATAGTGCGGCCGCAACCCGGGCAGGCGATGTATTCCGGCCTGTAGAAGCGCCTTCGCGCCCCTTGCAGTATCTCGTCCCTCAAATACTCCGCAAAGCCGTCAGAATCGATTTCTACGGCCTTCCCGTCCTTCATATAGGTCCCTTCGATTTCGCAATCGTCGATTTTCCTGTCCAGAAGCGGTCCTCCGAAGTCGCACGCCGCCGCCAGCATCAGTTCTTCGCGCGAAGAGCAATGGTATTCGCGGGACTGCCTGACATCTTTCTTATAATCGTATTTTGCAAGGAAATCCGCGACGGAAAGTTCGTTCTCCGGGGGTTCGGTGAGGGATACGCGGATGGTGTCGCCTATGCCTTCGGCAAGAAGGGTGGAGATGCCGATGGCGGACTTGATGCGTCCGCTGTCGCCGCCGCCGGCCTCCGTGACGCCTACGTGCAGGGGATAGTCGAGGCCTTCGGCTTCCATCATCTTCACGAGATTGCGGTACGCCTGCACCATCACGACGGTATTGCTGGCCTTGAGCGAGACGACCACTTCATTGAAATCGTGCTCGCGGCACATCCTGAGCCATTCCATCGCGGCTATCGCCATTGCTTCGGAAGTGTTGCCGTAGCGCTCGGTTATGTACTGCCCCAGGGATCCGTGGTTCACTCCGACGCGGATTGCCGTGCCGTACTGGCGGCAAACGTCGAGCAGGCGGGAGAACTGGACGCGGGCCTGGTCGTGGTCCTTATGGAAATTGCCCGGGTTGATGCGGACCTTTTCCGCTATGGGGGCTATCGCAATGGCAGTTTCGGAGGAAAAATGTATGTCGGCGACAAGGGGAGTGCCGATGCCTTCGGCGCGAAGGGCGTCGTGAATACGCCTGAAAGGCTCCACGTCGGCAAGTCCCGGTACCGTTATCCTGATGAGCTGCGAACCTCGCTCCGCAAGCAGACGGCACTGCGCGACGGTCGCTTCCACGTCGCGGGTGTGCGTGTTGCACATAGTCTGTATGACGACGGGGGAGCCTCCGCCTATGACGAGGCCTCCGCGGATATGCACTGCGCGGCTATTCATTTCTGCTTACCTCCCATTCGGATTCGACTATCTCGCGCGCCTGACGCTTGAGGTCCTTGTTCGTCTTGCCGGTGCGCTTTGTCAGCTGGAAGTGGATTCCGCCGACTATGTTGATGTCGAGAGGGTAGGCGAAACGGTAGAAGTACTGGTTGTAGCGGCTCGGAGAAGAATCAGGAGCGTAGATGCTCGACCAGGAATAGCGCACGAGCGCGCCGAAATGGAACTCCACGGGGCTGAAGATCAACCCGAACGAAACGCCTCCCTGAAGGCCGAACTCGTAGCGCTTGTCGCTGGGCATCCAGTTGTCGACGTACTGCGCCGGTACTTCGGGGCCGGTTCGGTGGATGGACAGGCGGTAACCGCCGTACATTCCGGCATTGGCCATCACCTTGAAATGGTTTGCATCGGCGTGTATCTGCGCCAGGAATGGAATCTCCACCACTTCCATATCCATTTCCTCGGCGCCGTCAATGAGCGTGATGGTGCCGGTCTTCTTGTTGCGGTTGAACTTGAAGCCCTCGTGGCCGTACGCCACTCCGATCTGGTAGCCGAAGTAGGGCATATAGCCGAACATCTTCAGGTACTTGGTGTACATCAGCGACACGTACATCGGGCTGACGTGCCATCCCTGCTTTTCGCTGGGGTTGAACATCATGCTCGAGAGGGTGTAGCCGTAGTTGACGCCTATCATCGAATAGTCGTTGATGTCCTTGTAGGTCTTTACCGTGGAGGTGGTGTCGATGATGAGTTCCGCATAGTTGGAACGGTGGCTGCGCTCGTCGTAGCCCACGCCGAAGGTGCCCGCGGCCTCCTGGGCGAAGGATGCGGACGGCAGCAGAAGCGCCAATGCTATGAGGGCTCTTTTCAGTTTCATCTGAACAACTCTGCCAAATCGATATTCTGTTCGACGTCCGAAGACTTGGGTATCTCCAGGTACTTGCTGTCCGCAAACTGTACGAACTTCACCAGTTCGGGCTGCCTGCGCTCGAGAAGGTCGCCCGTGTCAACCATCGAATTGCGGTTGACGTCCTGTATCACGCGGATGCAGTACTTGCCTTCGTTCAGGTAAGGGAAGTCGAGGCTGCAGTTCTTTTCTATCACGTAACGGCGCAGCACCTTGTCGCTCTTTTCGCCCAGAAGCTCTACGATATACTTCTCGGCGACGCCCGTCATTATGGCCTTGAGCGAGCTCAGGGACTCGTCCGTGGGCAGCGCCACCTTCACCTCCGTGCTGTCGGAATAATGCCCGTTGATGTCGCGGAAGGCCCTGTGGGGCACTTTTATGCGGTACTCGAAGCCGGCTTGCATCTTCAGTTTCGGGAAGATGTTGTAGCAGCGAAGGTCGAGGGAGTCCCTCTCGATACGAAGCTCGCCCTTGAATTCCTTCTGCTTGGGATTGATGTAGCTAAAATCCAGCGAATCGAACTTCTGGCTGATGATGGGGTACTTGAACTCCAGCCTGAAGCCGTTCTGCTCCACCGTGGCGGGCTCGGCCTTGAAAGTATATACGCAGGTGGTGTCCTCGTGCTTGATGTTGCGGCGGGAGCTCCTTGCGAAGATCTTTCCCGCAGTGGGGGAGGCCAGGCGCAGATGCTCGAGGTCGGGCACCATCGCGCCGAGGCTGTCAGTCTTGCGGTAGGCCACGAAGACGTGCAGCGTGTCTGGCGGAAGCCTCCTGTCGTTAACCCAGAGGAGAAGGCTGTCCTGTTCGCGGTTGAACTGGCTGATTATCTGGCCGGCGTTGTAACCCGCAATCCAGAGGGAATCGATCCAGGCGTCGTGCGCGCGGAAAGCCACGAAGGCCTCGCGATCGGAAGGACGTCCGTAATTGCTCAGGAACTGCTTGGACGACCTCTCCTTGAAGAGCACGAACTCGTGCTCGGAACGGCGCTCGCGGCATCCTATCGTATCCTTCATATCGTATTTCAGGAGTTCGGGGATGGTGTCCGCTATATGCCATTTGGGAACAATGACCGAATCGATGAACGCCACCCTGTCCTCGTCGGGGTCGTAGATGTTGTTGCCGCTAGCGTCCATAATGGCGTAGATGCGGTAGCAGGTGTCCTGGATGTAGGGAATCACGAAGTAGCCCCAGTCGTCGGTCTTCGCCGCAGCGAAGGGCCTGTGGAGGAAGAGCGCGGAGTCCGCGAAGTCCTTGTAGAGCATCACCGTGGCCCCTTTTACCGGGTCCAAGGTGCTGCAGTCCAGCACCGAACCGGTCACGAACATAGAATCTATCTTCTGGCCGGTGGAGAACACGTAGGTGAAGCCGGCGAAGAGGTTGCCCTCGTTGTTGTCGGCTATCGCGTCGTTAAGGTTCAGCGTGTAGGTCGTTTCGGGCAGAAGATCCTCCTCGAAGGTCACCACCAGGGTCTTGCCGACTATCTTCGCCTGCGGGCGCTTCGCCTGGGGAGGGGAGAGATAGATGGAAGTCTGGTTCTTGATGGTGACGTACTCGTTGAAATAGAAGACTATTCTGCCCTTTGCGACGGGGAAGCCCGTTTCGCCGGGAAGAGGCTTGATATTGACGATAACGGGCGGAATCGTGTCCTTGGGGCCACCTGTGGGCGCCTGCGTCGTATTGGCGCAGGAGGGCGCGAAGAACACCGGCGACATCGCCAGCACGAAAAGAATTATGGGCAGAAACCTCTTCATCAAATATCATTTCTTACGACATCCTGTATGCCGTCTATCTTCTTGAGTCCCTTGAGCATCGCCTCCAGGTTCTCGCGGCTGCGCACCTCAAGGTCTATCACGCCTTCGAACACCCCGTCCTTGCTGCCGAGCGAAATCGCCTTGATGTTCATTCCCATAGTGAAGGAAATGTACTGCGAAATCTCGTTCAGAAGGCCTACGCGGTCGATTCCGCGCAGGGATATCTTCACGCTGAAGGTGCTGTCGGAATCCTGCAGGTCCGGAATCACCACCAGCTCGCCGTGCTTGCTCGCGAGGCTTTCGGCCACGGAACAGGTCTTCTTGTGGACAATCACCGTGCCATCGTCCATCTTGAAGCCGACCACGGGGTCGCCTGGGATGGGATTGCAGCAGTTCGCTATTACATATTTCCCGTCGCGATGGGGAGCAGTCTTGTGCTCCGCGCCGAAGGACCCGAACTTGTCGTTCCCGATGAGGCCGATGCCTATGCGGAAGCAAAGTTCGTTGAAGTCGTTCAGCTGGCAGTCGCGCATGAAGCTCTTGCGGATCTCCGGGGTGTCGTCCATGCCCATAGACTTCATATGGGCGATGAACAGCTTGGCTCCCTCGCGGGCATATGCGTCGCGTTCTCCGCGCAGATATTCCACGACGGCGTTGCGGGCGTGCCTCGTCTGCAGGAACTTCAGCCATTCGGGCTTGGGACGGCCCGTGGATGCCGTTATTATCTCCACCTGGTCTCCGCCCTTGAGCACCTGCGAAAGTGGCGCAAGCCTCATATTCACCTTTGCCGCGATTGCGGAATTGCCTATGTGGCTGTGCACCAGGTAGGCGAAGTCGAGCACCGTGGCCCCCGCCTGTATCGAGCGCTGCTCTCCCTTCGGCGTGAACACCACTATGTCGGTGGTCACGAGGTCCTTGTGGATTATGTCGAGCAGCTCGAGCGAATTGACGTCGGAGGAGTCGAGAATCTCCTGCACCTTCGCCAGCCACTTGTCCATCTCGCTGGAATTCTCGGAGATGTAGCCGTCGTTCTTGTAGGCCCAGTGGGCGGCGATGCCCTTCTCGGCGATGTCGTCCATACGCTTGGAACGTATCTGGACCTCTATCCATATGCCCGCACGGCTCATAAGTGTGCAGTGGAGCGCCTCGTAGCCGTTGCTCTTGGGCGAGCTTATCCAGTCGCGGGTGCGGCTCTGCTGGGCCCTGTAAAGGCCAGTAAGGATGGCGTAGATGAGGAACGCCTGCCTGCGCTCTATCTCCGGGTCGCTCGACAGCGGGTCGAAGATGATTCGCACGGCGTAAAGGTCGTAAATCTGGTCGAAAGGCACGTTCTTGGTGCGCATCTTGAACCAGATGGAGTACGGCGTCTTGATTCTCTTCTTTATCTCGAAGGAGATGTCGCCCTGCTTCAGGGCACCTTCGATGGGGGCGATGAAGTCGTCTATCTCCTTGTCGCGCTGGGCCACGTTGCCGCGAATCTTCTCCGATATCTCCTGATAGGCGCCGGGCTCCTTGAAGCGTAGCCAGATGTTCTCCATCTCGGACTTGACGCTGTAGAGGCCGAGGCGATGGGCGAGAGGGATGAAGATGAACATGGTCTCGCTGAGAATCTTGTCCCTCTTGTGCTCGGGCATGTACTCTATCGTGCGGCAGTTGTGAAGCCTGTCGGCGAGTTTTATGAGCACCACGCGCACGTCGTCGTTGAGAGTGAGGAGAATGCGTTTGAGATTCTCCGCCTGTATGCTTTCGGAGGACTGGAGGGCGCCTTTCTTGCGGTCCTCGTTGTCCAGCACCGTCTTGATCTTGGTGAGTCCGTCCACCAGCAGGGCAACCTTGTCGCCGAAGAGGATGCGTATGTCCTCGACGGTGTAGGGGGTGTCCTCCACCACGTCGTGAAGCAGGGCGGTGGTGATGGACTTGTAGCCGAGCCCGATGTCCTGGATGACAATCTTCGCGACCGCGATGGGGTGGAGTATGTAGGGCTCGCCCGAACGCCTGCGCACATTGCGGTGGGCGGCGTTCGCGAATTCGAATGCCTTGCGCACCACCTCGAACTCCTCGTCCGAGCGGCAGCGCCCCTTGGCAAGGGCCATAAGGGACTCCGCCTCGCGCTTGATGATGTTGTAATCCTTTATGTTAAACTTGCTCAGACTCATTGCTTTGGTGCTGGAGGGCGTAAGTCAGTTCCGCGCCGTACATCACAATCTGCCAGCTGAAATTCAGCCAGATTAGGAAGAGAGGGATGGCGGCTATGACGCCATAGACCGCGTTCAGACGGCTCACGAACATCTGGGTCTCCAGATACAGGTACTGGAAGCCTACGAACACGAGGGCCGCGAACAGGGCGGACTGGAGGGCGAAACCGTATTTCACCTTGGGGGCGGGTATGAATTTGTACATCGCCGAGAGCGTGAACGCCGTGATGCCGTAGAACAGCAGCCATCCGAGGAACTTCGTAAGGAAGGCGAAATGCCCGAGGTCCCATCCGATGATGTGCGAGGCGTTGGTGTAAAGCGCTATGCCGTAGGCGAATATGATCACTATGAAGGGCCCGAGGAAAAGGAAGGAGAGGTAGTACCCGAAACGCTTGAAGATGTTGCGGGGGATCTTCCGTATTCCCCAGACGTTGTTGAAAACCCTTTCCGTCTGGAACATCAGCCAGATGATGGCCCAGATGAAGAGCAGGGCGGAAACGAGACCCACGGGCCCCGACTGGGCCACGTGGATTATGTTCTGAGCCTTTTCGAGAGCGATGTGCAGCAGTTCGGCGTTGTCCGGAATGACGTTCTGGAGCAGCACCGTCACCTCGTCGGTTATCCTGAGTCCGTTGGACACGAAGAATACCAGCGCCACGAAGGGGATGCAGGCCAGCGTGACGAAATAGCTCAGGGCGACGCACTGGAAGCCCATCCTGTTTTCGGCGAAGGTGTCCACCGTGTCGCGTATCACCTTCACGAAGTGGATGAAACGTCCCCATGCCTTGGAAGCCATATCGGTTTCAAGTTCCCATATCTTGTTCGTGAACAGGACGTCGCGTATTTCTTTCCAACTGTGGCTCATTCTAAAAAAGGCTTAACTGTCCGGATTCTTCCGGGGTTTCGCTTTCGGGCTCCGATGCCGGCTGCGCGGCCGGAATCATCTCCCTGAAAGTCTTCTCGTCTATTATGCCGATGCCGAGCTCCTCGCACTTGCGGACCTTCTCCGGCCCCGGGTTGTCGCCCGCCAGCAGGAAGGAGGTCTTGGAACTCACGCTGCCGCTGTTCTTGCCGCCGTTCGCCTCTATCAGCGCCTTGATATCGTCGCGGGATACGCTGAAAGTGCCGGAAAAGACTATCGTCTTGCCTGCGAGGGCATCGGAAAGGGCTTCCGCCGCGCCTTTGCCGCTCAACCGGAGTCCGGCGGAGCGCAGGCGTTCGATCTCCTTCACGTGCGCGGGATTGGCGAAAAACGCCACCACGCTGTCCGCTATCACGTCTCCTATGTCCTGCACTTCCAGAAGCTGTTCGCGCGTGGCTGCGGCCAAAGCGTCGATGCTGCCGAAATGCGCCGCCAGTTCGCGTGCGGTCGTTTCTCCCACGAAACGTATGCCTATTGCGAACAGAACCCTCTCGAAAGGCACTTTGCGGGATTCCGTCAGACTGGCGAGAAAACGCTTAGCCGATTTCTCCTTCCAGCCCTCGAGCATCAGAAGCTGGTTCTCGCTGAGGGAATAGAGGTCCGCCGGAGTGCGCACCAGACCGAGGTTGTAGAACTGCTCCACCGTCATTTCGCCTGCGAGGATGTTCATCGCCTTGCGGCTCATAAAGTGGATCAGGGCGCCCTTTATCTGCATAGGACAGCCGTCCTTGTTGGGGCAGAACCACTTGGCTTCGTCCTCCTCGCGGACAAGGGGAGTGCCGCAGTCGGGGCAGACGGCGGGGAACACGGGGGCCTTCGCGCCGGGCTGGCGCTTAGATTCCTCCACTCCCGTTATCTTCGGGATTATTTCTCCTCCCTTCTCCACATATACCCAGTCGCCTTCGCGGATGTCGAGCATCTGCATCTGGTCGGCATTTACCAGAGTTGCCCTCTTTACAACGGTGCCGGACAGCTGGACGGGTTCGAGGTTCGCCACGGGCGTGACCGCTCCGGTGCGTCCCACCTGGTAGTCTATCGAAAGAATGGGCGTGCAGGCCTGTTCAGCCTTGAATTTGTACGCCACGGCCCAGCGGGGAGACTTGGAGGTGTATCCGAGCTCGCGCTGGTATTCCATCTCGTTTATCTTGATTACTATGCCGTCGGTGGCATAGGGGAGGAACTTGCGCTGGGTGTCCCAGTAGTCTATGTATTCCCTGATTTCGGGAATGCTGTGGCAGAGCCGCCTGTTCTCGGAAACCGGGAGTCCCCAGGATGCTGCCGCCTTCAGCGCTTCGTCGTGGGAGGCGAAACTCAGGCTCTGGGCGGGAATATGGTAGAGAGTGCAGTAGAGGCCTCTGTGCGCGACTTCCTCGGGATCCTGCAGCTTTAGAGAGCCCGAAGCGGCGTTGCGGGGGTTCGCGAAGGGGGCTTCCTCCTGCAGTTCGCGTTCGTGGTTGAGCGCGTCGAATGCGGCGTAGGGCATCAGCACTTCGCCCCTGATTTCGAATTCCGCGGGATAGTTCCCGTGAAGGCGGAGGGGCAGGTTGCCGATACGGCGGGCGTTCGCGGTGACATCGTCCCCGACCACGCCGTCGCCCCGGGTGAGCGCCTGCGCAAGCACGCCGTTGCGGTAGGTCAGGCAAATGGCGGTGCCGTCGAACTTGAGCTCGCAGCACCAGGAGAATCCGCTCTGAAGGCTTTTCTCGGCCCTCGCGGCGAATTCTTCGACTTCCTCGATGGAATAGGTGTTGGCAAGCGAGAGCATAGGATAGCGGTGGGGCTTCTGCACGAAACCCTTCTCCAGGTCGCTGCCCACCTTGCGGGTGGGGGAGTCTTCGCTCGCGAATTCGGGGAATTCGGCTTCAAGCGACTCCAGCTCATGCATCAGCATATCGAACTCGTAGTCCGAAATGACCGGTGCATTCTCCACATAGTACAGCCTGGAGTTCTCGCGGAGAGTGCCCCTGAGGTAGTCTATGCGTTCTTTTGCCTGTTGCCTGTCCATCTTGTGCGTGGCGTGCGCATATACGCACATAATCTGCAAATATACACTATTTCGCTAAAAAAGGCAATACGCCAGCTATTTGAGATTAGACTAATTTGTTGTAAATTCGCTGTCGCTTTTGGAAATGTCAATTATCAACGATATGAAAGATTCAATCATCATCCTTTGCGGCGGCGGCCCGGCCCCGGGCATGAACACCGTCGTTTTCTCGGTCGCAAAGACTTTTCTCTCCAACGGCTACCGCGTAATAGGCCTCCACGGAGGTTATTCCGGGCTTTTCAGCAAGAATCCCCGCACCGAGGACATCGATTTCTTCAAGGCAGACGCCTATTTCAACAGGGGAGGCTCCTACCTTCAGATGAGCCGCTTCAAACCCACGGACGCCGACTTCGAGCAGAACTTCAACCTCGAGCTCTTCAAGGAGAACAACATCAAGCTTCTTGTGACCGTCGGCGGAGATGATACCGCATCCACGGCAAACCGCATCGCCAAGTTCCTCGAGGCGAAGAAATATGCCATCGCGAACATCCACGTCCCCAAGACCATCGACAACGACCTGCCTCTGCCCGACAACACCCCGACCTTCGGATTCAACTCCGCCAAGGACGAGGGAGCGCATCTCGCACGCACCGTCTACGAGGATGCCCGCACCTCCGGCAACTGGCTGCTTATCAGCGCAATGGGACGCAGCGCGGGACATCTCGCCCTGGGTATCGGCGAAGCCACCCACTGCCCTATGACCATCATCCCCGAGATGTTCAACAAGACCGGCATCTCCCTCGACAAGATAGTCAAGCTGGCCCTTTCAACCATCATCAAGCGCAAGCTCCTCGGCATCCAGTACGGCACCGTGGTGGTGGCAGAAGGCGTTTTCCACGACCTGGATCCCCAGGAAATCAAGAACGCCGGCGTGTCCATGACCTACGACGAGCACGGACATCCCGAACTCGGCAAGATCAGCAAGGCTGTGCTCTTCAACGACATTCTCGAGAAGGAGTTCAAGAAGATCGGCCTCAAGGTCAAGACCCGTCCCGTGGAAATAGGCTACGACGTACGCTGCCAGGATCCTATCGCATACGACCTTACATATTGCAGCGAGCTTGCAATGGGCGTTTACGAGCTCTTCAGCAAGGGCGAGACCGGCTGCATGGTCTATGTCGACGCTTTCGGCAACGCGAAACCCCTCTATCTGCACGACCTGCAGAATGCCGAGGGCAAGATTCCTCCCCGCAGGGTGGATATCAACGGCGGCATCGCGCGCAACTACTACGCGCATATCTGCCACTATATCACTCCTGAGGATTACGAGGCCGCCAAAGCCATCGTCAGCAACCCCGCCGACTACGATTTCAAGAAGATTCTCGGCTGGTAAGCTCCACAAGCGCCGCATCCCAAGCGGGTGCGCTCACCACAATGCCGCCTTCCACAGGGCGGCATTTTTCTATTATGCCCTCCGGAATGCGTACGAACGCTTTTGCCGGGCTGTCCGAGAAATTGCAGAAGACCAGGATGCAACGGTTTCCGTCGTGGCGCAGGAAGGCGAAATGCCTGTCGGGATCGAACCCCTCCGAGCCTTCGTTGAGCCAGCACAGGTCGTAATTCGAGCCCTCCGAGGCGAGGGGAGAGGATGCCACCGTGAGTATCTGCCTGTAACGCTCCAGCACTGCCTTCTCCTTTGCGGGAAGAGGTTTTCGCGAATGGATCGTCGCGTGCAGATGCTTCAGCGTCACCGGTGCTGTCCAGTCGAAGATGGAAGTACGCCCTTCCGCGCCCTCTGACGCCGTCTCGCCCAGTTCCTGGCCTGCGTAGAGCATAACCGAGGCTGTATTGAACAGGCTGCAGAACGCCCAGGCCGCATAGGCTTTCCGGGGGTTGCCCGCAAAGAACGGACTCGCTATCCGCTGTTCGTCGTGGTTCTCAAGGAAATTCAGCATCCGGGGCTGAATATCCTGCAGGAACTGCCAGTTGCCAGTGAGTTCGCGGGCGCTCCTGCCGTCACAAATTATGCCGCGCAGGATATCGTATACGCCGGATTTGTCGTACAGAAGGTCGAACCCGGCATCGAGCAGCGGACGATAGTTGGCGCGGTCGTAGGCCTCGCCTATGAACAACAGACCGGGATATTCCTTTTTCAGTTCGGGAATGAGCCATCCGAAGAAACCCACGGGCACCATCTCAACCATATCGCAGCGGAAGCCGTCGACGCCCTTGGAAGCCCAGAAACGCAGAATTTCCAGCATTTTGCCGAAGGTTTCGGGGTTGCCGTAGTCGACCTTGCGCGTGTCGGTCCAGTCGTAGTCGCACCAGGGATGCACCGGCAGCTGCCCATTGTCGCAGGCGACGTGGTTGGGCACAAAGTCTATGATTGCCTTCAAACCAGCCTTGTGAGTACGTTTGACCAGGGCCTCGAACTCGGCCATGCGGCTGGCAGGCCTGTCCGCCAGATAGGGATTCACGTCGAAGTAGTCGGAGATGGCGTAGGGCGAGCCCGGATTGCCCTTAACGAAGGGTTTCCCGCTCGCGTGGCGGATTATTCCCGTATACCATACCGTATCGACTCCCAGCGACTTCAGATAGTCGAAAACGGGAGCGTCCCATTCCGACAGCTTGCCGCCGCCCCAGATGCGGGGGAGTACCTGGTAAATAATGTGCCTCATCTGCAACGCCTCCTGAATTCAGACACGGCGACCGCCGTAGCGACCGCCACGTTCAGCGATTCGGCGCCGCCTCCGAACGAAGGGATGGTGATCCTGTCGGTGACCTTCGCGGCCACCTCGGGGGAGATGCCGTTGGCCTCGTTTCCCATCACGATCAAGCCCTCTCCGGGGAGCTCCGAAGCATAGATGTCGGCCCCTTCGAGGAAGGTTCCGAACACCCGTTTTCCACTTTTAGCAAAGCTTTCGCAAAGTGCGGTCAAATCGCAGTAAATCACCTTTTTACGGAATATCGCACCCATCGACGCCTGCACCACTTTGGGATTGTAGACATCGGCGCTGTCGGGGGAGGCGAAGATGCAGTCGATGCCGAACCAGTCGGCGATGCGAAGTATGGTCCCGAGGTTGCCCGGATCCCTTACGGAATCCAGCGCAAGGCACAGGCCGCCGACCTCCGGAACTGCCGGTTCGGGCATCCTCACCACAGCAACTACGGGAGACGGCGAACTCATCGCGCTGAGCCTCTCCATGGCCTTCTCGCCAAGCTCCTCGCGCCTGTACACCTTCTCCACCTTGAAACCCGATTCCAGGGCCTCCTGCACCATCTTTTCGCCCTCCACCACGAACACTCCGTGCTCCTCGCGGAACTTCTTCTGCTGCAGGCTCCTTACGAACTTTATTTCATTGTGAGATATTTCCATAATCAGAAGGGATAACCTATACCAAAGTGCAGGGCGCTGCCGCCGCCGCGGAGCCAGTCCTGAGGGCCTATGAGGCGGGAATCCTCTTCGAGGACAGGGTTGTAGAGCTTGATGCCCCAGTCGAGGCGGAGGAGGATGAATTCGAGGTTGACGCGGAGGCCGAGGCCCCAGTCGGCGCCAAGAGTCTTGTAAAAGGTCTTGGGGTCGAACGCCCCGTCGGCCGAAGCGTCGTCGTTCTGGAGAGTCCATACGTTGCCTACGTCGGCGAAGAGGGCGCCTTCCAGCTTCCAGACTATGTCGAAGCGGTACTCTATATTGGCTTCAAGCTTGAAATCGCCGGTCTGGCTGGGGATTATGAAGGACTTGTTGGGCTGCTGGGTTCCCGGGCCGAGGGCACGTGCCTGCCAGCCTCTCATGCTGCTCGCTCCGCCGGCGTAGAACTGCTTCTCGAAGGGGAGCGCCGATGAATTGCCGTAGGCATATCCGCCGCCGATGAGGAAGCGTGTTGCGACGGCCGTCTTCTCGTGGAAGCCATAACGCCAGGTCTTGCCGAAAGAGTATTCGGCGCGGGCATACTGGGCGAACGGCGAACCGAAAAGCATGGCGGCTCCGTCGGCATTCTTGGGCATAGAGCCCTTGAAGGCCGAAAGCACGTTGCCGGAGAGGTCCACCGCAAGCCTGTGGAAGCGGTAGGAGCCCTGCGGAACTATGTCCGTGCTGGAATTGTAGTAGAGTATCAGCCCGCTGCCCGCATCCAGATGGTCCTGGAAGGAATAGCGCATATAGGGGTTGCTGTCCATCGTGGCGCTGAAGTCGGCGTCGAGGTTGAACAGGCGCACGAAGTTCAGCTGCAGCGGATAGATCTGGTATGACACCCTGCCTTTGCTTATGCGGCCCGTATAGCCGAAGCCCGTGGACACGATCGAGCGGGTGTATTCGGGGCGGTCCTGATAGTTGAAGGAGCCGTTTATTTCAGTTCTGGGTATGTTTGCCCTTCGGAAAGCCCGATAGGGAAGTCCGAGGAAACGGGGAAAACTGATTCCCGCGTTGATACCGTATTCCGTGGCGCGGGTGTTGTCGTCGGGTTTGAACTGGAAATTGCCCGAGAAACCAACGTTGAGCCACTCTCCGCCGTGGAAGATGTTCTTGTGGAAGTAGTTCAGCTTGGGCGACACGCCGATGAGGCCGGATGAGTTTGTGGATGCCTCCATATTCACCTTGAAGCCCTGCTGGGCGCTGGGAGTCAGCTTGATGTTGGCGTCGACGCGCTTGTCCTCCACGGGATTCATCTCAATCGCCACGCCGCTGAAGACGCGGAGGGACGACAGGCGGGTGTAGGTCGTATTTACGGTGCTTGCGCTGTAGAGCTCGCCCGGACGGATGGTGTTGAGCCCTTTCAGCACCCTGCGGCGGAACTTCAGGGTGGACGGCCATGTGATGTTCACCTTTCCGAACCTGTACTTTTCGATGGGAGCCGCCTTGTCGGGGGATTCGTTCCTCGCGAAATTGTTGATGCGGTATACGAGCCTTGCCTCTCCGCCCACCGTATCGGCCTCGAAAGTATAGAAGCCCTTGTTGAAGGTGAAGTAGCCCAGATCGCGGAAATAGGCCGCTCCACGGGCGGTTTCAGCCTCCAGGGCCTGTTCCGAGAGGGGAGCGCCGCCGAGAGCCTTGCGCACGTTCGCGCTGTCGGCATAGAACTCTTCGCGGAACATCCGGTCGTCGGGCAACTCGTACGATATGGACGATACCGGATACTGCTTGCCCGGGTGGACTATGTAATCGACCTTGACGCAGCGCCTGCGCACCGTCGTGACCGTGTCTATCACCGAATTGTAATAGCCCAGATACTCCAGGCGGGTGGCTATGTTCTCTATCGAGGCCCCCACTGCGTCCTTGTCGTAGACCACGGGGGCTTCGCCTATCTTGTGCCAGAATCCGTCCCTGCGGCTGAGGTTGTACATTCCCACGAAGGGATTCCAGCCGAAAATGCCGCTGCCGTTGGCGTCCTGCCTGATATAAGAGGAGAGGGAGCCGGGCGTGACCTCGCTCTTCTCCTTGACTGTCAGCTTGTTCTTCGCGAGCCTGTACTCGTCCTTCTGCAACACGCGCGTGGTACTGCAGGCGGAAGCGAGCAGCGCGGCGAGCAATATGGCGGACAGGCGGATGTTCATCTTACTTCTTCTTGGGATAATACTTGGGCCAGCAGGCCTCCAGATATGCCTTGAGGGTATCCTCGTGACGGTTCGGCTGGGGATGGTAGAACACGCGCCCCTCGAGCCCTTCGGGCATGAATTCCAGGTCGGTGAAGTGACCGGGGAAGTCGTGGGCGTACTTGTAGCCGTCGGCATAGCCGAGGCTTGCCATAAGGGACGTGGGCGCATTGCGAAGGTAGAGGGGCACCGCCCTAGTCTTGTCCTCCGCGGCCACCTGCAGGGCCTCGTTCACGGCGAGGTAGGAGGCGTTGCTCTTGGGAGAAGAAGCCAGATAGACCGTGCATTCCGCCAGGGGGATGCGGGCCTCGGGCATTCCAATCGTATGCACCACCTGGAAAGTGGCGTTCGCCAGCAGAAGGGCGTTGGGGTTCGCCAGCCCTATGTCCTCGGAAGCGCTGATGCAGAGCCTCCTTGCGATGAAAACGGGGTCCTCGCCGCCGTCCAGCATGCGCGCGAGGTAGTATATCGCCGCATTCGGGTCGCTGCCGCGGATGCTCTTTATGAAGGCCGAGATGATGTCGTAATGCATCTCTCCGTCCTTGTCGTATATGGCGATGTTCTCCTGGAGGCACTCCGTGACGGTCTTGTTGCTTATCACGACCGTCTTGGCGTCCGCCTGGGAGTCCACCACTATCTCGAGGATATTGAGGAGCTTGCGGGCGTCTCCGCCGCTCTGGCGCAACAGGGCGTCGGTTTCCTCCACCTTTATCTTCCTGTCTTTCAGGATGACATCCTCCTTGAGGGCCCTGTCGAGCAGGGCGAGGAGGTCTTCCTTCTCCAGACTCTTCAGCACATACACCTGGCAGCGGGAAAGAAGCGGAGTGATGACCTCGAAAGAAGGGTTCTCGGTGGTGGCGCCGATAAGTATCACGATTCCCGCCTCCACGGCCCCCAGAAGAGCGTCCTGCTGGGCCTTGTTGAAGCGATGGATCTCGTCTATGAAGAGCACGGGAGCGCCCTTTCGGGCGAAAATGCCCGAATTCTTCGCGGCATCGATAACGTCACGTACGTCCTTGACACCGGCGCTGACCGCGCTGAGCGTGAAGAACTCCCTCTCGCAGGAGGATGCGATTATGCGGGCCAGGGTGGTCTTGCCCACGCCCGGAGGCCCCCACAGTATGAAAGACGACAGGTTCCCGCTGTCTATCATATTGCGCAGGATACATCCCTTGCCCACAAGATGCCTCTGGCCTACATAGCCGTCAAGGCTCTGCGGGCGCATCCGTTCGGGAAGGGGAGGGAGCATCTCGTTCATGACTTACAACTCTTTTTTATACGACCTGCGAACCTTGTTCTTTCGCGGCTTGAATACCTCGAACTGGTTCTGGATGGGCAGATTGTTCTCGAGCTGGGCGTTGGAATCGGCCCAGGTGACTCCCATCTTCACGAATTTCTTGAGGATATCCTCCATCAGGAGGGCGTTGATGCCGGAATTGCGGTAGTCGGGACGAACGCCGATGAGCATCAGCTCCGCGCCGTCGGTATGCTTGATGAGAAGGTCGTGCAGAAGCGGCCACCAGCCGAAGGGGAAGAGGCGTCCGCGGGACTTCTGGAGCGCCCGGGAGATGGACGGCATCGTGATGCCGAAAGCCACCAGCTCGCCCGCCTCGTTCTCCACCGCCGATATGTAGCGGAGGTCCAGGAAGGTCAGATAGAAGCCGATGTACTTGTCCGCCAGTTCGGTGGGCAGCACCGTATACTCGTAGAGGTCCTTGTAGGTCTCTCCCATAAGCTGGAACAGCTTGTGGGCATAGTCCTCTCGCTTTATCATCCTGCGGTCGAGCTGCCTCACGCGGAATCCGCCGCGCCGGCGCAGGATATCGGCCACGCGGGTGATCTTTTCCGGAATCTTGTCGGGGATGGTGAAGCGGAACTCGAACCAGTCGGCGTCCTTCTTGAAGCCGAGGGCCTCGATATGGGTGCGGTAATAGGGGTAACTGTAGCGTATAGGCATCGTGCCAAGCTCCTCGAACCCCTCTATCAGAAGCCCTTCGGGGTCGAAATCGGTAAAGCCCAGAGGGCCGGCGATATGCGTCATCCCGTGGGCCCTTCCGTACTCCTCGACCTTCGCGATGAGCGCGGCGCAGACCTCGGCGTCATCGATGAAGTCTATCCAGCCGAAACGCACTTCGTTGTGCTTCCAGGTCTCGTTCGCCTTGTAGTTTATGATTGCCGCCACGCGTCCTGCGAGCTTGCCGTCCTTGTAGGCAAGGTAAAGCTCGAAGTCGCAGAATGCGGATGCGGGGTTCTTCTTGGGGTCCAGAGTGTCCATTTCATCGAACGCGATGGCAGGAACGTACCAGGGGTTGCCCCTGTACAGCTTCTCGGCGAAGAGCACGAAAGAGCGCAGTTCCTTCCTGCTTTGGACAGTCTTTACAACAATGGACATGCTTTTAGGTTTAGGATTGTTTCAACTTGCTAATTTACGATTAAATTAGGAATTTCAAAAGAAGTTTACGAACTTCGTGACCGTGTACAGAACCTTAGCCTTGACCTTTGCATTCCTGTGGATGCATTTCCTTTGCTGCTTTGCAGCAGGGGAGGGCAATACCGCAGGCCTCCTGCAATCGCCCAAGGGCGTCGGCCTCGGCTATGAAAGGCTCTGCTCCGAAAACGTCTACAACGCCTATTTCATCTACGCCGACATCTGGCCCGTGCTGGCCGGAGAGGCGAGCGAACCGGGCATCAAGATTGACATCTCCCACTGCGAAATATACCACCTCTTCGACCTCCGGGAGAAGACTTTCGACTGGATAGGGGGAGGAGGCTTTTCAGCGGGCTACATCCGCGACATCGGCGCCAGGGTGCCGGGGCTTTGCCCTGCGGTGCTTGCGAAAACAGGCTTCAGAATGTCCTACGACAGCGGTTACGTGGTGGAATTCTCGTGGCAGGCGGAACTCGGCCTGTGCATAACCCGCAGCGCTACCCGGGGCAACCTCGTGTCGACGCTGTACAAGGCGGGCCTGCAAAGGGCCTGGATGCCGCAACTTAAAATCCTCTACAGGTTCTGATATGAAGAAAGCGCTCATACTGCTGTCACTCTGCCTCCTGTGCGGACTTCCGCTCAGGGCGGGAGGATTCCACGCGGGCGCCGGATGGGGCGCATCCATGAACGTGGTGCGCGATTACCATTTCAACTATCTGGAAGAGACCTTCGGCTACCGCATCGACGAGGACGGCGCCGAGGTGTTCGACGCGTTCAACGCCTGGTTCGAGGGCTTCATCTCGCAGGATATCGGCAAGAAGAACGCGCTCAGCCTGAGAATCGGCTGGGCGGGCATCGCCAAAGGCCGCAAAGTCCTTCCGATAATGCTCCAGTGGGACAGGCATTTCGCCGGAAACTACAACGACGGATGGTTCGTTTTCGCGGGCGCAGGGGCTGTCCTTGGCCATATGACCGGCACCAACCACTCCTGGATTGCGAGGGAAGGCGCAGGCTACAGGATATGCCTGGGCGGGGGAGACTGCCTCGACATAACCGCTTCCTTCCGCTCGGTCCTCGACAGGCCCAGGATCTTCGACAGCGAAGAGGGCAGATACGTTTCAGGGCGCAACACCCTACGCAACAACGTCTGGTATCACGCCCTGACAGTGGGAATCTCCCTCAGTTTCTAAAAGAGAGCGTTTACTTTTTCGATTATCTCCTCCGCGGGGAGTTCGGGGCTCAGCACCAGGTCGGGTTCCTTGAGCACGAAACCTCTTTCCTTTGCGGCCTCTATACCGCCTCCGGTGATGTTGAGCATTATCACGTCGTCCTTCTTCACCTTTCCTTCTTCGACGGCCGTCGCGAGGGCCTGAACGGCGCAGGCGGGGGCGGGGAGGATGTCATAGCCCTCGATCTCCTGGAATTTGGCCATCCAGAAACGTATCTGGGCGTTGTCGGCGAGGAACGCGTCGCCGTCGCTGTCCTTCATTGCGTCGTAAAGACCGCCTGCGAGGCTGAAGGGAGGTTTGCGGTTGGAAAGCACCTTGGCGAGGATTTCCTCCACCTGGCGGCGTCCCTCTTCGGGGTCGAGGTCAACGAGAGCCCTCTGGCCGGCCTTCCAGGTATCGTACATAAGGGTGAAGGGGGCGTTCTGCGCCACGAATATCTTCATCTTGGTCTTGCCGAAACGGCCGTCTTCGAGAAGACGCTGGTTGTTCTCCCACGCGGCTATGGCGCCCGTGCCTGAACCTACGGCCTGGAAATATGCGTCCGGAATGCGTCCTATGGCCTCCACGGCCGAGAGCAGGGTAGTGCCCATACCATCGCGCCTGGCGACGTTCTTCGCGCCTCCTTCTGCCAGATAGCGGCTGTCCTTGCAGAGTTTCTCGCCGAGGCTGATCGCATCGAAATAGTCGCATCCCGCGGGAGCCGCAATCACCTTTACACAGGGATTCAGCGCCTCCTTGAACCACATTTCATAGCGGCAGTCGAAAGGAATGCAGATGACTATTGGGATATTGTTGTCCGAGCACACCTGGGCGAAGGCCCTGGCGGTGTTTCCGGCGGACTGCACCACGAGAACCCTGTCTTTGGCATCAAGCCTGGCGCACACAGAATACGCTTCCGTCTCCTTGAAGGAGCAGGTGCGGAAGGTGGCTCCTATCTTCGGATTCCAGCCGGAGAAGGTGATATAAAGATTTTCCAGCCCAAGATGCTTTGCAAGGCCCTTGCTGCGATAGCTTACGGGGGCGCAGGAATTCTTGAGCGTCCGCTTTATCGGAAGCCAGCAGGCATAGCGGTAAAGCCCGTCAAGCTCGGGATCGGGGGAGAACTTCTTCTCTTCGTAAATTGCCCTTACAAGCGAAGGTCCCGGCGATGCGGGATCCGCGAGAGTCCAGCCGGCGTCCTCGAGAACGTGTCCGTCGGCGACGTTCATCAGCTTGTACTTTGTAGCTTTGAAACTCATATGGTTACAGTTTTGTAAATAGCCAGACGAAATATGCGCAGGCGGTCGCAATCATAATGGCGGCGTCGAAACGGTCCAGCTGGTTGCGTTTGCCCGTGTAGATGCAGGTCCAGAGCATAATTATCGACAGGCTCAGGGTGCTGAGGTCGACCCAGTGCATATCGGCGAAGCTCATAGGGGAGATCACGGCGGAAGTGCCGAGAATCAGCATCATATTGAAGGTGATGGACCCGAGGATGTTGCCCAGGGCCATCTGGGAATGCTTCTTTGCGGCTGCGATGACGGCGGTCACGAACTCCGGCAGGGAAGTGCCCACCGCAAGTACCGTGATGGC
Source organism: Bacteroidales bacterium (assembly GCA_017614795.1). Next base: position 18,213 of record JAGABD010000065.1, on the reverse strand, counting down.
GATGAACTTGTCGCTGACGCGAAGCAATTTCGCCAGTTCCACCGACTTGTCCACGAACAGGCGTCCTCCGTAAATCAGCGCCCCGAGGCCTGCCAGCACAAGGAGAATGGCGACGGCAAGGGAGATGCGCTTATGCGGCGCCTCGGCTTCCAAACGCGCGTCGTTCCATTTGAAATTCAAGAAGATATAGCCTGCGAACACCAGCAGGAGGATGGCTCCGTCGATGCGGGAGAGGCCGTCTCCGAGCGCCCAGCCCAGAAGCAGCACCAGCGCCGACATCGAGAAGGTGAGGGGAATGTCCCTGTGTCGGTTTATGCGGGTGATGTCGATGGGGTTGAAAAGGGCCGTCACGGCCAGGATGACCAGCACGTTGAAGATGTTGGAACCGACCACGTTGCCTATTGCGATGGCTGAATTCTTCTCTATCGCTCCCGTCACGCTCACCACGAGTTCCGGCAGGGAAGTGCCGAAGCCCACGAGGATGACGCCGATGACGAATTCGCTGACGCCGAGCTTACGCGCTATGACGCTGGCGCCTTCGATGAGGCCGTCGGCCCCGAACACCACGAGGAGCAGTCCCAGAATTATCAGCGCTATAAGCGTTCCCATCGTCATTTCAAGATGTAAATTTACTGAATCAATTCCAATTTGCAAACATTTTCCACGTGCTGCGTGTGCGGGAACATATCCACGGGCTGGACGGCCGTAATGCGGTATTTCTCCGCGAATATCGCCAAATCCCTTGCCTGTGTGGCGGGATTGCAGCTGACATACACCATACGGCCCGGCGCGGCGTCCAGGATGACCTTGGCCACGTCAGGATGGATTCCTGCGCGGGGAGGGTCGAGTATGATTACGTCGGGGGCTCCGTGCTCCGCTATGAACGAGGGCGTGAGCACGTCCTTCATATCACCTGCGAAGAAATCGCAGTTCTCTATGCCGTTGCCCTTGGCGTTGAGTTTTGCGTCCTCTATCGCCTCGGGAACGTATTCGATGCCCACTACCTTGCGCGCCCCCCGAGAAACGAACTGTGCGATGGTCCCTGTGCCAGTATAAAGGTCGTAGACGGTCTCGGAGCCGGTCAGGGCAGCGAAATCGCGCGCGACCTTATAGAGTTTGTACGCCTGGAGGGTGTTGGTCTGGTAGAATGACTTGGGGCCGATCTTGAAACGAAGGCCCTCCATCTCCTCGTAAATGGCTTCGTTTCCTTTATATAAAACGGGTTCCTGGTCGGAAATCGAGTCGTTCAGTTTGCGGTTTATTATGTAGTAGAGCGAGGTGATTTGCGGGAAGGCGGCGGAAAGTGCGTCCAAAAGGCCGTAATTTGCCCTGGAATCGTCTGCAAAGGTCATGATGACCATTGTCCCCGAATTCTCGCTCGTGCGCACGAAAACGCTTCTGAAGAGGCCTCTGTTGTCGCGGATGTTATAGAAGGGGAGACCGTGCTCGAGCGCGTACTTCTTCACGAAAAGGCGGATCTCGTTGGAAGGAGATGGCTGGAGCCAGCATTCTTCGATGTCGAGGACCTTGTCGAAGAAGCGTCCCACATGGAAGCCCAAACCGCATCTCTGAGCATCGGAGAGGCCTTCCGGCTCTTCTCCCGAGAGAATCCAGCGGCGGTCGGAAGCGGTGAATTCCAGCTTGTTGCGGTAGAAAACCGTCTTATCGGAAGGGATAATCGGCTGAATTTCAGGCACTTGCAAGTGACCGATGCGTACGAGCTGGTCGTATACCTGCTGTTGCTTGGCCTCAAGCTGCATAGAGTAGGGAAGTGGCTGCCATTTACAGCCTCCGCACACCCCAAAATGCCTGCAAAACGGCTCCAGACGGTGCTCAGAGGGCGATTTTAGGGCCTCTATGCGGCCTTCCATATAGTTTTTCTTCTTTTTTGTAATGCGTACGTCGACGACATCGCCGGGAACGGCGAATTCGATGAACACGACGGCTCCGTCCGGAGAATGCGCGATGGCTTTGCCTTCGGCGGCCACAGCCTCTACGGTCAGGTTTTCAAGTACGATGTCAGGTTTCTTTCGCATTGGGTTGCAAAAATAGTCAGAATTCTTGAATTCTGAAATAGGGGTGTGTTTCGCAATACACAACTTAACATAATATAAATTGTGTAACAATAGGGGCAGGAGCGAAAAAAGACCGGCTCTTGCGAACCGGTCCTCTTTAAGCCACTTGCAAATTATGCAGGGATAAGGGTAAGGATGATCGAACCCTTGTAGTTGCTTGAGCCTTCGATATTGACGGAAAGGTTCAGAACGCACTTGCCGTCGCCAACTGTGAGCGTACCGCTCGCGTGGGCATTGAACAGGTCGTTGCCCTCACCATACTTGAGATCGTACGAGAACGAAGTTCCGGTGAGCGTCCAATCTGCCACGAAGGGTTCCTTGTTGTCTTTAGAACCTGCAACCTGGACAAAATTGACCACGAACGAGCCGGTCTTCGCGAAATTGATGGATGCGATGTTGTAGCCCTTGGTCTTTTCAGGATCGAATACAGGCTTGTTGTCGGCACCAGCCGAAGAACTCGCGATGCTCTTGGCGATTTCATAGAGGTCTCCAGTCCTGAAAATCTGGCCACCGCTGATAGCGGTTCCATCGACGTGGATATCCACGGACGAGACTTTCCAGGCGCGGCAAAGATCTTCGAGGGCGGATGCCGCCACATTCTCGACTACCTCCACTTCCTGGACGTCGGCGATGGTGCTGACCACCTTCTCCACACCCTTCTCAATGACCTTGAGAGTAATCGTGTGGTTCTGGGGGTCATACTCGAGGGATGCCGTTGAATCATAAAGGCCGTTGATCGTGTACTTGTTGCCGTTCACAGTGTAGGTGAAAGCCTTGTACTCGAACTGCGGGGCCGGATTCTTCCTGGGCTTGAGGGATGTGACAGCGGCAGAAGCCGGTTTCTGACGCTTTGCAAGACCGGTTCCGTCCGCGAAGAAGATGAATTCCTCGAAGTCGCTGCCCGCAGGAGCGATAAACTGGGTGGAATTGTCGTAATACGGAGCGGGTTTCAGGTCCACTGTGGACTTGTTGTCCTTTCCGCAGGCTGCAAGGGCGACTGCTGCGGCCGCGATTGCCAAAAACTTAACAAATTTCATAAGTACTTAAGTATTAGTTAGTTAGTTAAAATAGTCTTACATTTATGCCGAACCTCATCACAGGCCAGATGTTCAGGTCTTTTCCGAGAGCGTCTATCACTCTCAGTTTCTTGCCGGTCAGAGGATTGTCCACCTCGTCCTTGTTGTCTACCATACCGCTGGTGAGGTACTGTCCGTTGCCGTCATAGTCGTACACCTCGATGCCCACGCCCTTGATGTACTGGGCGCCGAGCTCGAAGTTGACGCTCACGCGGTGCTTGAGGTTGGCGCAGCGGCCGAATCCGATGCCCACATAAGGACGGATCTCCTGCTTGCTGCGCACGGCCACGTGGGCGAAACCCTTCTCGTCGGTGCTGATTCTGGCGTACTTCCCCGGCTCGTTCTTGTCGTCCAACTGGACGTATACCGATGCGTATTCGTTGGGCTGAAGAGGTCCCCTGAGATCGGCGGTAAGCGTGAAGAAATCGGAAGATTTCACTCCGTAGTACGCTCCCACAGTGATGTGGAAGGCCGTCCATCTTGTAGGATAGAAGTCCAGGAAAGCCTTGTACGTAGCCATATCAGGCTTCAGCTCGAACGAGATGTTCTTGAAATCCCTGTCCGTTCCGTTCACATCGTAGGTACCGAGATCGAAGGATTTCTTAACTCCAAGCTGTTTGGGAAGGAAGCTGTACCCTCCCCTGAGCTGCAGATGGCCGTAGATAGGAACTGCCACATCGATTCCCGCGCCATCGAGGCCGGCAATCGCACCGACTCCGAGATGGTTGAAGAATTTGTAGCGGCGTCCCTTGACGGTACGGCGTCCGTCGCGTTCGGCTTTCTTGAGTTCGCGCCTGTGCTCCTCGGCCTCCATAGCCCTCAGACGGGCGTTGTCGGCCTCCATCTTCATAGCGGCTTCCTTCTCCTGCGCACGCGCTAGTTCGGCGGCTTTAGCTGCCGCGGCGGCCATGGCGGCGTCATCCGCCACTACCCCATTCGGAGCCGGCTGGGCAGGCTGTGCGGCCACTGCTGCCTGATTCGCGTTCGCCTGGGCGAGCAACTGGGCGGCAGCGGCTACGATGGCGGCATCTTCGGCGGCCTTGTCAGTAGCAGCAACCACCTGTTCCTTGGCGGCTTTGGCGGGCTTTTCGGCCTTGGCTTTCTTTTCCTTGACCTTCTTGGCTGCCTTCTCGGTCTTTGCGGCGACGGTCTTCTCACTTTCCTGGGCAACCGCAACTACGGTGGTCTGGACGGTATCCACCGCGGCGGCAACCGCCGCTTCGGCTTCAGCCTTAACCGTATCTACAGCCGCGGCGACCGCCTGTTCGGCTTCGACCTTCGCAGTTTCCACTGCTGCGGAGACCGCTTTTTCAGCTTCCGCCTTGACCGTATCTGCAACGGCGGCAACCGCCGCCTGAGCCTTGTCCGCTAAAGTATCAGCAACTGCCGCAACGGCCGAATCGACCGTCACAACAGCACTTTTCGCTGTATCGAGAGCCGCCTTTACGACGGATATAGAGTCCTGAACTGCAGGCGTTTTCTGCACTTCCTGTGCGTAAACTCTGCCAGGGAGAATCGGCAATGCCAGCGCTGTCGCAGCGGCGATTGCAAGTAAACGTGCTTTCATATACAGTTCTTTACAAGCGACAAATATAACAAAAAAAGGGAGAATAACAAATTCTCCCTACAAATCTTCTTTCGCGAGCACCGGATTGCCGTAGATGTGCCAGAATATATCCCTGACGGCATTCCTGTCTATCCCCCGCTCCAGTTTGCCGAGCTTGTGCTCGGTGTAGGCCTTGAATTTTTCGAGTTCCTCCGGGGTATATTTGTCCGCATATTTGTCGCCCCCGGTCATAAGGTCGTAGCCCATATAATTGGTCTTCCAGAGCTTGTAGCCGGAGATAATCCTCTCGTCCAGAGTGCGCCTGATGGCCTGGTAGCGGTCGTTCTTCTCGTACCAGGAAGCCTTCGTGACCTCCTTGTCGGTCAGCGGCTTGCCGATGAAAAGATGTATGCCGCCCTTCCACTGCCTGATGCCGGTGAGGATGCTGTGCATATCCTCGTCCTTCTTCTTTTTATACCCGCCCTCGCTCTGCGTGAGGAAGATTTCGCGCGCTTTGCGGATGTCGCAGGGCTCGTACTCGTACGAGATGCTCATCGGCACTATGTTGAGTTCGTTGAAATTGCTGCGGAAATCCTTCTCCCCGCTCATGTCGAACATCTTCAGGAGGCCCTGCTCGGTGATATCGAGGCCGTTCTTGGTGCGGCCCTCGCGCTGGGCGATCCAGACGGAGCTCTTGCCCGAGGTGATCTCTCCCCTGACGAAGCGCGAAAGCACCTGCGAAGAAAGGTATACCTCCCTCGCGGAGATGCCCCTGATGACGGTGATCATACGGTTGGAGCGCAGGAGAGCCTCCACGATGCCGCTGGAAAGCAGGTTGCTGCCCACGCATATCTCGGTCATCGGGATGTTGTTGAGCATCAGCATCCACTGGGTAAGCGCAGGGTCGAGGATTATGTCGCGGTGGTTCGAAATGGCCAGGAACTTGCCCGGGACCTTGCGGAGATTCTCCACTCCCTCGAAGGTGAAACCCGACGAGGAACGCCCCACGATGACGTTTACGGCCTTGGATACTATGGTATACTGGAAATCCTCGACGCTCTTTATCTGCCCGAGCATCTTGGACAGGGTGTCTATCGGGAATTCCGGAAATATGAATTTGCTTATTGCGGGAAGAAGGGGGTGATGCGCTATCTTCTGCAACGCGGCAACCGCCTCTTCGTCGGTATATGGCTGGATGTTTTCGAAATCTTCCATAACTACTTTCTGATCAGCAGGGAACTGTCCCCGTAACTTAGGAATCTCACTCCGTGAGACAGTGCAAAGTTATAAATAGTTCTCCAATCTCCGTCAACAAATGCGGAAATAAGAAGAATCAGGGTGCTTTCGGGCTGGTGGAAATTGGTCACCATCCTGTCCACGAGGCGGAACCGGAAGCCCGGCACTATGATAATGCGGGTGCCCAGATGAAGATCTTCAAGGCCTTCCGCCTCCATCCAGGATACCAGCGCTCCAAGGGCCTCGGAGGTGCCGTAAGGGTATTCCCGGGTGTATGGAGCCCACTGCTCTATGTCCTCGGGGAAGCCCTTCTCGATGCAGGAAACCCCGGCATAATAGAGCGATTCGAGGGTGCGGACCGATGTCGTCCCTACCGCGACCACGGGTTTTCCCCCGTCGCGGAGCTTGCGCAGAAGCCCTATGCTCACGGCGAAGGGCTCGCGGTGCATCGGGTGCTCCGAAACGTTGTCGCCCTTCACAGGAAGGAAAGTTCCAGCACCAACGTGAAGGCAAACGTTTTGAATATCAATATGCTTATCCCTTATTGCCTGAAGTACCGCTTCAGTAAAATGCAAGCCCGCAGTGGGAGCTGCGACCGAGCCCTTTATCCTTGCATAAAGCGTCTGGTAACGGTCCTTGTCGATAGCCTCCGTACCCCTGTTCAGATAGGGAGGAATCGGCACCTCACCGCATTTCTCCAGCATTTTCGAGAAACTTTCTCCCCCCTTCCAGGAGAACTCGACGATGCCCGTCCGGCCGTCCCTGGAGAGCAGCCTGGCGCACATTTCAGTGCTGTCGTTGCGCAGAATATCGTCCTTCCAGCGCTTTGAGTTGCCGATTACGCACTTCCAGGAGCACTTTTCGGTGGCAGCGAAGGACAGGTTGTACTCCACGGGATCGACCGGTTCGAGGCAGAATATCTCGATTCCGGCGCCCGTTTCACGGTGGAAACGCATCCTCGCCGGCACCACGCGGGTATCGTTGAAAACCATCAATGACCCATCCTGAAGCAGCTCAGGAAGGTTTTTGAATATGGTTTCACTGACTTTTCCGTCCTTGTAGACCACAAGTTTGGACGCATCCCTCTCGGGGAGGGGATACTTCGCTATCCTCTCGTCGGGGAGATCGTAATGATAGTCGCTGATGTGAATTTCAGGTATCATAACCGTGTGCAAAAATACGAAAAAATTACTGTCGGCGAGCGTTACATTTTCACATCGCTTATTGATGTTTGCAAATTCACAAAAATTGCCTGTCAGATTTGTAAACCGTTCAACATTGTATAATAAGCGATATTTATGGAGATAAAGCCGATAATATAACTATATGAAAATCAGCATTTTATAAGTTTTACTGAAAGTATCGTTAGAGGTATATTCTGGTAGTATTGAACAGGGTATGCCAGAACGGGCTTTAGAACACTATAAATACGCATATTAATACACTAATTCCCAATAATTTAGCATATCTAAACTAAATGTTAATTTCAATATCAAAATCGAGTGCTTCTCTCCCCTGCCCCGGGACTGGCTTTATAATTCGATTTTGTCAATTCAAAAACAATTCTTACATTTGTAAACCAAGCGTTCATAATATGCACCAGAGATTGAAACAGTTTTTGGCCGCCGAAAACATCAGTCAGTCCCAGTTCGCGGACGAGATCGGCGTCGCGAGAGCTAGCGTGTCCCATATTTTGTCCGGAAGGAACAAACCGGGCTTCGAATTCATCGAAAATATGCTCACCCACTACCCTGCCCTGAACTCCGAATGGCTCATTATGGGGAAGGGAAAAATGTACAAGGAAGCTACTGAGAGGCCGATTTTCTCCGAACCGGAGAAACCCGCCGAAGGTCTTTTCTCCCAACCGGCGCCCCAGCCCGCTCCCCTGCCATCCACTGCGGAAAAACTGCCGGAGCCGAGCGCACCTATTGAAAGAAAGACTTTAGAAAAAGCAGTTCAAGTAATTGATAAACAAAAGAATATCGTTAAAGTTGTTGTTTTCTACGACGACAATTCGTTCCTCGAAATCAAATAATGCTTAAATTTGTCGTATGACAAAGGCATCGATTTGCACGATCGGCGACGAGATTCTCATAGGCCAGATCGTCGACACGAATTCTTCCCTCATATCGAGGGCGCTTGGCAGCCACGGCATACAGACCGTACGTATGGTCTCCCTACCCGACGACAGAGAGCAGATAATCTCCCTCCTTTCCAGAGAGTTAAGTGACTGTGAGATAGTCATTTGTACCGGCGGCCTGGGCCCCACCAAAGACGATATAACCAAGGATGCCCTGGCGGAACTCAGCGGCAGCAAGGGCTATGTCCGCAATGCCGAACAGGAAGTGATAATACGCGAGTTCCTGCATGCCAGAGGACTGGACGTACTGCCCGCAAACCTGCGTCAGGCTATGGTTCCGGACAGCTGCAAGGTGATTCTGAACCGTCGCGGCACCGCTCCCATAATGGTATTCCCCTTCCCTGAAGAGCGTTTCGGCCATCCCGCAGTGCTTTACTCCCTACCCGGAGTTCCCTTCGAAGCAGAGGCGGCACTGCCCGAAGTGCTCGACGACATAACCGCCCGCTTCCCCGTCTCCCCTATCCGGCACCGCACCCTTATGACCTACGGCCTTGCAGAATCGGCCCTGAGCGCGCTCATAGCCCCCTGGGAGGACGCCTTGCCCGAGGGAATGCACCTCGCATACCTTCCCAATCCCCTCACGGGCGTACGCCTGCGCATTTCGGTATATGGTGGGGACGAAAAGGAACAGGAAAAGCTCATCGACCGGCAGGTGGAGCTTCTGAAACCCTACCTCGGCGACAACCTGTATGCCCTGCAAGACACCACCCTCGAGGCAGTCATAGGCGACCTTCTGCGAGGCACGGGCAAGACTCTGGCAACTGCCGAATCCTGCACGGGAGGAATGATAGCGCACCTTATAACCACGGTGTCCGGCTCATCCGAATACTTCCTCGGTTCGGTGGTGTCGTACGCCCCTGCCGTGAAGTGCAAAGTGTTGGGAGTAAACCCCGCCACAATAGAGTCCAAGGGCATCGTGAGCAGCGAAGTCGCGGCTGAAATGGCGGAAGGCGTACGAAGGGTCACCGGCGCCACCTATTCCGTGGCCACCACCGGCTGGGCCGACACCTACGGCGACGAACGAGAGCCCGCAGGCACGGTCTGGGTTGGCGTAAGCGGCCCCTCGGGCACGGCCACAAAGAGGTTCAACTACCACAACGACCGCAAGCGGAACATAGAGCGTTTCGCCGCGTCGGCGCTGGACCAACTGCGCCGCTATATTGAACGGGATTGCCGATCGGTCGGCAATGACGCCTAGATCAGACTGCCCCACTCGTCAGTCAGGGCGTCGAGACTGCGCTTGTTTTCAAGATACTCCCGCGTGAGTTCCATTATATCGTCCTCCGGGCCGGGTGCCTGGAGGACTTTTTCTATGGCCTTCTGACGCTCTTCCAGAGGGGCGATCTGCTTCTCCAGCCATTCGATGCGGCTGCGGCGGCGCTTTTCTTCGCGGCTGCGGGCCTTCATCTCCTCGAACGAGACCTTGGCCGCCTTTTGCTGTTCGGGCTCCTTAGCGGGCGTTTTAGGGGCCTCCGGCGCCTTTCTCTCTAGTTCCTGCAGATTCTCAAGACGCCTGCGGGCCAAAAATTCGGCCACTCCGCCCAGATGTTCCTTCACGCGGCCCTCGCGGAACTCGTATATCTTGTCCACCAGGCCGTCAAGGAAGTCGCGGTCATGCGACACCACGACGAGGGCCCCGTCATAGGACTTGAGGGCCGCCTTCAGGATATCCTTGGACTTGATGTCCATATGGTTGGTAGGCTCGTCGAGGAGCAGCAGATTGTGGCTCTGGAGCATCAGACGGGCCATTCCGAGACGCGCCCTCTCCCCTCCCGACAACACGCTGACGCGCTTGTCGATGTCTTCTCCGCGGAAAAGGAACTGCGCCAGAAGGTCGCGCAGGCGGCTGCGTATGTCGCCTGTGGCAACCCTGTCGAGAGTGGACCAGACGGTGTCCGAAGGGTCGAGAACCTCCTCCTGGTTCTGCGCGTAATAGCCTATGGACACGTTGTGGCCGGGCTTGACTTCGCCGGCGAATGGCGTCAACTCCCCTGTCATCACCCTCATCATCGTGGTCTTTCCCTCGCCGTTACGGCCTACGAAAGCCACTTTCTCCCCCCTTTTTATTTCAATGCTTGCATTGGAGAAAACCGTCTTGCTGCCATATCCGGCAGTCACCTCCACGGTCTTGAAGGCTATGTCGCCGCAACGCGGGGCGGGAGGAAACTTCACCGTGAGGGTTGCGTTGTCGGTTTCGTCTATCTCTATTATGTCCAGCTTGCCCAGGGCCCTGATGCGCTGCTGAACCTGCTGGCTCTTGGTGGGCTTGTAGCGGAACGTGCGGATGAACTCCTCGGTCTTGCGTATCATCCGCTGCTGGTTCTCGTAGGCGGCCGTCTGCTGCTCCATACGCTCGGCGCGGAGCTCGATGTACTTGGAGTACGGCACCTTGTAGTCGTGAATGTGCCCCAGCATTATCTCCACCGTGCGGTTGGTTACGCCGTCCAGGAACTTGCGGTCGTGGGACACCAGCACGATCGCGCCGCGGAAGTCCTTCAGATAGCCCTCGAGCCACTCTATGGACTCTATGTCCAGATGGTTGGTGGGTTCGTCCAGAAGCATCAGGTCCGGGCGCGAGAGGAGGATCTTGGCAAGTTCGATGCGCATGTTCCAGCCCTGGCTGAAGGTTTCGCACATACGCTCCAGCTCACCCGGGAGGAAGCCAAGCCCGCAAAGCGTCTTCTCGGCCTCTCCGGGGCCCGCCTGGGGGCAGGAACCCTTCACCTCGTCTATGACGCTGCGGCCCTTGTGATGCTCCATTATCTGCGGAAGATACCCTATGCGGATGCCGTCGGGCTTGTCCACCGAGCCGGAAGTGGGACTCTGAAGCCCCACGATGAGTTTCATAAGCGTACTCTTCCCCGCCCCGTTCTTGCCCGTCAGGCCGATCTTGTCGCGTTCGGAGATATGGAAATTGATGCCGTCCAGCAGCGTGAAACTGCCGTAACTGACGGTGAGATTGTTGATTGAAATCACTTCTCGTTAGCCTTCAGCACTTCCATGAACTTCTCCGGGCAGGGCATTATGCGGCCTGTCTCGCTGTTCATGAAGCCGAGCACCACGTCACCTTCGGCGCAGAGGTCGCCGTGCTGGTTGTAGACGCACTCGTGCACGGTCATCTTGGCCAGAGGAAGGCTCTCGATACTAACTACCACCCGGGCCGTATCCCCCACGTAGAGGGAATGGCGGAACTTCACGTTCACCGACACCACCGGGAACACGAGGCCGTCGGCGGCGCATTTCTCCATGCCGTAGCCCCATTCCGCAATCATCTGGTCGCGGGCTATCTCGAAATATCGGATATAGTTGCTGTGGTGCACGATGCCCATAGGGTCGCACTCGTAGTAGCGCACCGGGAAGGATGTCTCGTAAGTGATCATAGCGATTTCAGGGATTCTTCAAGGGCCTGTATCCTGGCGAGGGCGTCCGCCTCTTTCTTGCGCTCGAGCGCAACCACGGCCTCGGGGGCGCCGGAAACGAACTTCTCGTTGGCGAGTTTGCGCTGCACTCCGGCGAGGAAGCCGCGCTGGTGCTCGAGTTCTGCCTCCAGTTTGGCGCGTTCCGCCTCGGTGTCGACGAATCCGCCCATAGGCACTGTCGCTTTTACGGTACCGCAGATGAACGATGCGGCGGGGCCTTCGGCCGAGCCTTCGCGGACATCCGCATTGGCAAGCTTTGAAAGCACCGGGAAGAGCTCCTTGAGCGCCGCCGCGCCTTCGAGATTAACCTCCAGACGGTCCTTGGGAGGGATATTGTTCTTCTGGCGGAGCGAACGGACGCCGATGATCACGTCGCGAGCGACATCGAAGCCTGCGAGGAATGCGGGATCGAACCTGCCCGCCTTGGGAGCCTGGGCATACATTATGGTCGAGCCTTCGGGGCGCTCCTTCATCGCCTGCCAGAGTTCCTCGGTGATGAAAGGCATCACAGGGTGGATGAGAACCAGGAGCTTCTCGAAGAAGGTCACGGTCGCCTCCAGCGTAGCGGCATCGATGCTCTTGCCCGAACCGGGCTTCACCATCTCGAGGTACCAGCTGCAGAAATCGTCCCAGAAGAGCTTGTAGATGGCCATCAGGGCATCGGAGATGCGGAATTTCGAGTAATGGTCCTCCACGTCGGCGATTGTCTTGCTGAGCAGGGCGTCGAACCACTTCACGGCGGCGGCGCAGGTCTCGTCCTGCTTTGCGCCGGGCTCGGCGGTCCAGCCGCTCACCAGCCTCCAGGCGTTCCATATCTTGGCGCAGAAGTTACGTCCCTGCTCCACCTGCGATTCGTCGTAGAAGATGTCGTTGCCGGCGCTGGAGCACAGCAGCATGCCGATTCGCACCGCATCGGCGCCATATTTCTCTATCAAGTCGAGAGGGTTCGGCGAGTTGCCGAGCGTCTTGCTCATCTTGCGGCCGATCTTGTCGCGCACGATGCCGGTGAAATACACGTTGGAGAAGGGCTGTTTGCCCATAAACTCCTCGCCCGCCATAATCATTCGCGCCACCCAGAAGAAGATGATGTCCGGGCCGGTCACGAGGTCGGAGGTGGGATAGTAATATGCCAGGTCGGCGTTGGGCTTGTGTTCGGGATGTCCGGGAAGTTCCGGGTCGAACACGGAGATGAGCCAAAGCCAGGAACTGAACCAGGTGTCGAGCACGTCCTCGTCCTGCCTGAGGTCTTCCGCCTTGATGGATGGATTCTTTGCCTGTGCGGCCTTAAGAGCGGCTTCAGGCGTTGCTTCCACCACGTAGGAGCCGTCCGGCAGGTAGTATGCGGGGATGCGCTGGCCCCACCAGAGCTGGCGCGAAATGCACCAGTCGTGGGCGTTCTCCATCCAGTGGCGGTATGTGTTGACATAGCGTTCGGGCACGAACTTGGTGCGGCCGCTTTCCACGGTCTCCATTGCCATCTTCGCGAGGGTATCCATCTTCAGGAACCACTGCGCGGAGAGTTTCGGCTCGATGACCGCGTCGGTACGCTCGGAATAACCCACGGGCGAAGTGTAGTCCTCCACCTTGAGCAGGTTTCCCGCCTCTTCCAGCATCTTCACTATCTTCTTGCGGGCGACGAAACGGTCCTCGCCCACCAGTATCTGCGCCTTCTCGTTCAGCTTGCCGTGGTCGTCGATAATCTCGAGCACGGGCAGGTTGTGGCGGAGGCCGATTTCATAGTCGTGCACGTCGTGTGCCGGAGTCACCTTGAGGCAGCCGGTACCGAAGTCCATCTCCACGTAGTCATCCTCGATGACGGGTATCTCCCTGTTTATCAGAGGGATAAGCACCTTCTTGCCCTTCAGCCAGAAGTGCCTCTCGTCCTTGGGATTCACGCAGATGGCGGCATCCGCCATAATGGTCTCGGGACGGGTTGTGGCTATCACCAGATACTTGTCGGTAGGATTGCCCTTGCCGTCGGAGATGTAGTATTTCAGATGGTAGAAATGGCTCTTGGTGTCCTTGTGGATGACCTCGTCGTCGCTCACCGCGGTGAGGGCCTCGGGGTCCCAGTTGACCATACGCACGCCCTTGTAGATCCAGCCCTTCTTGTAGAAGTACACGAAGGTGTTGATGACGGCCTCGCTGAGCGCGGGCTCCATCGTGAAGCGGGTGCGGTCCCAGTCGCAGGAGCAACCGAGCTTGCGGAGCTGCTGCAGGATGATGCCGCCGTGCTCCTCTTTCCAGGCCCAGGCGTGCTTCAGGAACTCTTCGCGGCCGATATCCTCCTTGGAGATGCCTTCGGCCTTGAGCTTCGCCACCACCTTGCTTTCGGTAGCGATGGAAGCGTGGTCGGTGCCGGGCACCCAGCAGGCGTTCTTGCCGTGCATGCGCGCGTTGCGGATGAGCACGTCGTTGAGCGTGTTGTTGAGCACGTGGCCCATATGCAGGATTCCCGTCACGTTCGGGGGCGGAATCACTATCGTATAAGGTTCACGGCTGTCCGGTTCGGAATGGAAGAAGCGGTGCTGCGTCCAATACGCATACCACTTGTCCTCCACTTCGGCGGGATTGTACTTGGCACTGAGTTCCATATGAGTCTAATGTTTTACGAATTCAAGCAAATGTCCGTACACCTTGTGCACGGGAAAGCCCATCACGTTGTAGAAGGAGCCTTCGAGCCGGGTGATGGCCACGTAGCCTATCCACTCCTGCACTCCGTAGGCGCCAGCCTTGTCGAAGGGCCTGTATTTGGTAAGATAATAATCTATTTCGTCGTCGTCCAGCGCGGCGAATGTCACCAGCGTGGAGTCGGTGAAAGTCTCTTCGAAGCCGAGACCGTCGCGAATCGTAACGGCAGTGATCACCTCGTGGGTCTGCCCCGAAAGGGTTTTTAGCATCCGCACTGCGTCCTCGCGGGAAGAAGGCTTGCCCAGGATCTTGCCCCCGAGCAGCACCATAGTGTCGGAAGTGATGAGAATTTCGTCCTTTTCCAGAGGCCTGTGGAAGCCGTGGCTCTTGCCCCTGGACATCAGCGCGGGCACCTCGCAGTGGGGCGTGTCGTCGCTGAAGCGTTCCTCGAAATCATTCTTAGTATCTATCACGAAATCAACGTCAAGGCCTTTCAGCAGCTCCTGCCTTCTCGGGGAGTTGCTGGCTAGAATCAGACGTTTTCCGTTAAGGTCCATCAGAATATCTTTTCGTATTCGTCTTCTTCGAAATACCAGAGCTTGCGGGCGCGGAGAACCCTCTCCACAACCTCGCGGACGCATCCCCTTCCGCCGGGCACGTCGCAGACATAATCCGCGGCAGCGATGGCGTCCCTCGACGCATCTGCCGGAACGGCCCCTATGCCGGCGGCCTTGATGACCGGGATGTCGGGCACGTCGTCGCCGATGAAAAGCACCTCGGAGGGCTTCAGACCGTACTTGTCGCAGAATTCCCGGAAAGCGTGCATCTTTCCGCGGCATCCCAGATGGATGTCCTCGGCCGGCACTCCGCAAATCTCCACGCGGTGTCGCACGCCTTCGGTCTCCCCTCCCGTGAACACGCCCAGACGCAGGCCGCGCATCTTCGCCACCCGCAGCCCGAAGCTGTCCTTGGCGTTGAACACGCGAATCTGGTCGTGGTTGTCGTAGGAGATGAGGCTGCCGTCCGTAAGCACCCCGTCGACGTCCATCGTGACGGCCTTGATGTCCTTCCAGCCCATTACGACTTGGCTCCTCCTCCGGGCATCAGGTCCCCGAGATTAAGGGTTGCGCCCTGACCGTCGGAAAGGTCCACGGGGCCGAAATGCGACTCGTACTTGCCCATATTCTCGGCAAGCGCGTTCAGAAGCCTCTTGGCGTGCTCCGGAGTCATTATGATGCGGCTGTTCACCTTGGGGCCGGGCATGCCGGGCAGGGTGCTCGCGAAATCGAGCACGAACTCGCTTTTGGTATGCGAGATAATCGCCAGGTTGGAATAGCTTCCGCCCGCGATCTGGGGGTCAAGGTTTATGTTGACTTTCTTTTCTTCCATAATCTAGATTCTCTTGAGGATTTCCTCGGTCTGGGCCTCGTAGCCGGGCTTGCGCAGGAGAGCGAACATATTCTTCTTGTAGGCCTCCACGCCGGGCTGGTTGAAAGGATTCACGCCAAGCACGTACGCCGAGATGCCGCAGGCGAACTCGAAGAAGTAGAAGATGGCGCCGAGGTTGTACTCGTCGATCTGTTCCACGCTGACCTCCAGCTGGGGCACTCCGCCGTCGATATGGGCGAGCTTGGTGCCGAGGGCCGCCATCGCGTTGCAATGCTCCACCCTCTTGCCGGCCAGGTAGTTGAGCTGGTCGAGGTTCTGGGCGTCGGTGCCGATGACCACTTCGCGGCGGGATTTCTCCACCTTGACAACGGTCTCGAACATAACCCTGTCGCCGTCCTGGATGAACTGGCCCATCGAATGGAGGTCGGTGGTGAAGTTGACGCTGGCGGGGAAGATTCCCTTGCCGTCCTTGCCCTCGGACTCGCCGTAGAGCTGCTTCCACCATTCGCCGAGATACTGGAACTTGGGATTGTAGCTCACAAGGATCTCGACCTTCTTGCCATATACCGAGTAAAGCAGATTCCTCATTGCGGCGTACTGCACCGCGGGGTTGCATTCGCACTTCTTAAGCAGGGCCTCGCGCTCGTCTGCGGCGCCCTTGAGCATTGCGCGGACGTCGAATCCCGCAAGCACGATGGGCAGAAGTCCCACCGGGGTAAGAACGCTGAAACGGCCACCCACATTGTCGGGAACTATGAAGCTGCGGTAGCCCTCCTGGTTGGAAAGGGTCTTGAGCGCGCCCTTGTGCTCGTCGGTGATGGCCACGATGCGCCTTGACGCCTCGGCCTTGCCGTACTTGCCTTCGAGATATTCCTTCACCACGCGGAAAGCGACCGCGGGTTCGGTGGTGGTGCCGCTCTTGGAGATGACGACGCACGCGGCGTTGCGCTCCTTCACGAGGTCCATAAGCTCCGCGAGATACTCTTCGCTGAGGTTGTTGCCCGCGAAGACAACCTGGATGGCGCCTTCGGGACGTACGAACTGATGGCTCAAGGCCTCTATGGCGCAACGGGCGCCGAGATAGGAACCGCCGATGCCGATAACCACGGCGAGGTTCACGCCGAGGCCTTTCCAGTCGTCGCGGACCGCTTCGCAGTCTTTGATGAGGGATTCAGGGGTATCCACGGGAAGGGTTTTCCAGCCAAGGAAGTCGTTGCCTTCGCCTTTTTCGCTTTCAAGTACGTCGAACGCCTCGAGAGCCTTTTCTTCCCAAACTTTGAATTCTGCGTCTTTTACAAAGGAGGAGCAGCCTCCGAAATCTACTTTAACCATAATCTTTCCCTTTAATTTAGGAGTTGCAAATTTAGCGAAAAATTCCGTAATTTTGTAGAAACTAAAACGCCCAATTTCATGAGATTCGGAAAATTCAGCTTTGCTGCCCTCGCAGCGCTACTCTTTTGCATGACGCTCCCCGCACAGGAGACCTTCCACCCCAAAGCCAGCGCCGGAGCCGAAGTAGTTGCCGGCAAGGCGCGTTTCACCGTGCTCACTCCCCGTCTGATAAGGATGGAATGGGCCGAAGACGGGGTTTTCGAGGACAGGGCCACCCTCGGAGTGGTCAACCGCGAACTGCCCGTGCCTGAGTTCAAGGTAAGCAAGAGCGCGAAAACCCTGATGATACGCACCTCCGCCCTCACCCTCATCTACAAGGGACAGGAGGAATTCAGCGCAGGCAACCTTTCCGTTACCTTCAATATGGCCGATCCGAAGTCCAAGAAAGGCGTCAAGAAGGCCAGCTGGAAGCCAGGAGACGACGATTCAGGCAACCTTCTGGGAACCGCACGCACCCTGGACCAGTTCAACTTCGAACGCAAGTTCAAGTATGCCGACGGCAGTGAAGGCTACACCGTCGACCCCTACGACAAGGGCGTCGTGTCCCGCGACGGCTGGGCTGTGATAGACGAGAGCAACAGGCATCTTTTCGTGCCCGTCGACTGCGACTGGAAGTATTGGGTGGCCGCACGTCCGGAGGGCAAACGCCAGGACTGGTATCTCTTCGCCTACGGCCACGACTATGCCGATGCGGTCGGCGATTTCACGAAGATCTCGGGCCGCATCCCCATCCCTCCGAAATATGCCCTGGGCTACTGGTGGTGCCGTTACTGGATGTATTCCGACTACGAGCTGGTGGACCTCGCGCAGCACTTCAAGGACCTGAGCATCCCCGCCGACGTGATGATTATCGATATGGACTGGCACGAGACCTACGAAATGAAGGGCTACAGCAAGGAGTACGGCGTGGACGAGGCCGGCGAGCGCAAGGGATGGACAGGATACAGCTGGAAGAAGGAGTTCTTCCCCAACCCCGCCAGCACTCTTTCCGAACTGCACGACTACAGGCTCAAGACTTCCCTGAACCTGCATCCCGCCTCGGGCATACAGGTTTTCGAGGATCCTTACGAGAGCTTCGTAAAGGATTATCTGCAGCGCGCAGGCGAGGACTACGACGGCCCCCGCGGCTACCGCAAGGCCGACGGCTCCCCCACCTACGTGCCCTTCCGCATGGACCAGATCGCCTGGGCCGACAGCTATTTTGCCACCGTGCTGCATCCGATGGAGGAGATGGGCGTGGACTTCTGGTGGCTCGACTGGCAGCAGTTCAGGAACAGCAAGTATGTGCCGGGCCTCAGCAACACCTTCT